>JAATFH010000513.1 GCA_015655315.1 Terriglobales bacterium | reverse complement strand
GGCAAACGTTTCCGATCAGCGGTACGATCAGCGGCACTGGAGGCTCCGGGGCAACGGTGAGGCTGACCGGCACGTCGACAGCAACGACCACAGCCAATACTTCGGGAGCCTACAGCTTTACCGTGACGAATGGGTCTTACACGGTGACGCCAAGCAAGACTGGATTTATCTTCTCGCCGACAAGCCAGGCTGTAACCGTCAACGGTGCCAATGTGACTGCCAGCTTTACCTCAACGGCGCAAACGTTCACGATCAGCGGCACGATCAGCGGCGCTGGAGGCTCCGGAGCAACGGTGAGTCTCAGCGGAACTTCTACTGCGACAACCACGGCCAGTACTTCGGGAGCTTACAGCTTTACCGGGCTGTCATCCGGCTCTTACACAGTTACACCCAGCAAGACCGGACGTACTTTTACTCCTACACGTCAGTCAACGACTATCAATACGACCAACATAACAGGACTGAACTTTTCTTCACGCTAACTAGGAGGATTCCCAACTGTGTATACGCGGAGATACTGTCAGCCAAAGAAAATAAGAGAATCAAGCATTGCCGGTTTTTGCAAGGAAAGCGAGCGGGTGAAATACGAGGGGATCTGCGAAGATTTACCTCAAGGCACAACCTGATAGCGGGCCACCATTCCTCCATTGTAATGATCGCTGACATGGCAATGGAAGAGCCATATTCCTTCACTATCGGGCACCATATCCGCGGTGGCCATAGCCATGGGGCCCAGAAACATCGTGTCCATTCTCATATTGTTCCATACCACGGTGTTTCCGTGCCAATGTGCCATGTGGACATCGTCCTCGTTTCCGTTGGCAAGAAGATACCAGCGGACGCGCTCACCTTTCCGCATAGTCAGCATGGGTAGATTGCCTTCAATATAGCCATTGATGGAGTACAGCAGGTTCTGGTCACGTAGAATCGGATCCGACGTCTTTAGACGTGCAGCCCTTGCCTGCTTCCCGAGATTCCCCGAAAAGAACCAGCTGTCGGTCTCATCGAAGACGGAAAAGTCGGCGATGAACTCCCGGTCGACATCTTTGGGAGAACCGTCAGGTCGAGAAGTCCCTTTACGCGTGATGATAATGGGACCGATCAGTCCGGTATTCATATCCGTTGATTCGACGAAGTGCGAATGATACATCCACAATACAGAGCTGACATCCATTGAGGCCGGACCACTACGTTCCGGCACCGTCCAGATGTAAGTGTAGGTACCTCCGGAGCGGATTCCGTCATCAGCCTTTACGGTGCCACTGGTGCCGTCGTTATAAGACGCGCCCTCTTCATCCTTGGTGTACTCGACACCGTGTGGATGCATAGTCACAGTCAGGTGTGTGTTGTTGCGAAAGACTACGCGGATAGAATCGCCTACCTCGGCGCGAATCAGAGGCCCGAGAATACCCAGATGTTCCCACTCCGGGGGACGAACCTTGAGCGTCTGGAAAGTAGCATCTGTATATTCGCGATAGATCGCCTTATGGTAAATGCGGTGGCGAACCGCCGCTGCGGATTCATTCTCCCCTGTCTCCGTATGAGGAATGCCGGCCACGTTTCTTCCTCGTGGAGTATAGTCCCAATCCACTTCGTCTGCCGCGATGAAGTAGGTCCTTGTAATGGTGTGTTTTGGCTCTGGAGGAGTATCTGCCGTCTGCTTGCCCTTGCCGTTACCAGTGGGCTGTGCATGATTCTGTGCGTCCGCAGACATCTTCATCTGCGAATACGTGGGAGACACCTGAGCATGGCCGTATATGGCCGTGATAGCCAGCAGAAGCGTTACAACATTGATACGAGGGCGGGAAATCAACTGTTTTCCTCTATGAAGCCTTTATATCAGACCGAGACCTTATACACCGGCGTCATTTGAGAAAGACATACACCTTTCAACGTTGGTTTTGGTCCGTTCCACTGCCCGCACCATCTCAGCAGACCCGGAGGATCCCAGGAGATGGCAAAACATGATAAAGATGAACCGCGTGGGCTGCACGAAAGAGTCCTCTTATCTCGATCTTATATTCAGCTACGATTGCGATTGCCGTAGTTGCCATAATACGCGCTGCCCATGATCGGGGATTCATTCGATACGATTCCCCAGATTTTGGGCGCCAGAATTTCATGGGTTTTGGCGATCATCACTTTTCTTGTCAGCCCTGCGCGAACCACAAGGAGCGCTCCGTCGACGTGGGGCATGACCTCGGCAACGTCAGACATTGGAATTGCAGGCGCCATATCCAGGATGACCCAGTGGAACATGGCGCGAAGATCGTTAATGAGTGGCGTCAGCGAGATAGCCGAGAGATATCCTTCGGGCGAAGCATGGCGTGTCTGCATGCCAAGTACATAGAATGGGCTGTCCTCGACCTGACAGATGGACTCACCGATCGTTCTTTTTCCAGTCAAGACTCCCTCGACACCACGATGCTCCGCGCGATAGCCCAGTGTGTGCGCTACGCCCGGTGCCCTGAAATCGAGGTCGACCAGGCACGTCTGTTGTCCACCGTTCGCGAGCCCCCATGACAGATTGACAGACGTCAATGTCTTGCCGTCGCCCGGACCTGGACTGGTGACCAGAAGTACCCCACCGCGCGGCTGGAGTGCGTTAAGCCGACGACGAAGTAATTTGTACTGCTCGACGGCAAGGCCGCATGGCTCGGTCATGAAAACTAATCGTGACTTGTCCCCGGGATTGAGTCTGAGTATATTCTCAGGCTCCACTCTAGGAAAGAGATCTTCTCGTACGTAGTCCTCACTTTTTGCGCGCAACTCAGAAGTTAGTCTCATAGGATCGGTTTCACCTTGTGTAGAAAGACAATCAGTGCCAGGCAAATGATCAACGAGGCTATGATCGTTTGCAGAATCAAAGCCCTTCCACGCCGTATATCCGCCATACTTGTAATGGGGGGAATCGTACCAAGAATAGGAACCTTCGGCAGCATTGCCTTGAGGTCGTCTTCAGAGCCGACTCTTCCGGCCAGGAGTCCGAAGCCTATCAAAATGCCGGGCGCGATTAGAAAGGACCCTAGGACTGCACCAGCCATAAAAGGCAACCGCTTGGGTCGGATCGGTTTTTCAGGAGTTCTTGCTGGATCCAGGATGATGAATCGCTCCGCTTGTTGTTGGCGTTCGAGATCCTGCGACATCCCGGCGGATAAGGTCTTATCGAGAAGGGACTGATAGTTCTGTCTTGATATTTCGTAGTTTCTGGTCAGTTCGGTCAATTGTGTCTCCAGGACTGGGACCGAGTCAACCTTGCCTTGATAAGCCGCGATCTGCTGCTGTAATTCTACCTGCTGTTGTTTGCGGCGTTCGAGATCCTTATTGATAATTCCAAGTCTCACCTGTGTATTCGAGTCAAACGAATCTGACTTATCGGCAGGAGACGGAGGCAAAGCGGCCAGACGGGAATTAATATTCTTCAACTCATCTTGTGCAATGACGACGTCTGGATAGGTATCCGTAAATTGCCGCTTCAGCTTCCATATTTCGCTTTCAAGGCGATGTTTTTCCTCAAGTAGTCGTCCGCGCTCACTGAGCGATACCAATGGGTCGTCGCTCTTCGCCGGTTTAGTCTGCGTAAGCAAAATGCGCTCCTCGTCGAGTCGGCTGATGGAGTCGGTAGTAGCCTGGAGCTGGGACTCGAGCCGTGAGAGAGCCTGTAGATTTGCGTCGAGTTGATCTGGAGTGGACCCGACGTGCTGCATTTTGAATGCCTGGAGATGGCCCTCTTGCTCCTCCAGACTTTTTTTGGCCTGTTCGAGCTCGGAGTTTAGAAACTGAGCAGTATCGTGAGCCTGCTGCTGACGCACTGCCAGATTCCAATCGATGAAGCTGGCCGCAAGCTGGTTTGCGATTGGCGCCACGACTGTTCGTTCGCCATCCTCGTATGAGATGGTGAAGCTGCTTAAACCTTGCTCTGAACCCTGTATAAGTTCGATCTTGATTTTCCCGCGCATATAGTCCAATACTTCTTCGCGCGACTTATGTTTCCGCAGCTTCGGATAGAGGTTACCGCGATCGATAATTTCCTGCAGTCGGGAGGTGCTGAGCACCTGTTGCTTTAGAGTGTTCAGGCGGTCGTTTGGATCAGAAGTGACAGTTGACGACACGTACCGCTCAGGAATCTTCTGTGGATCGACCAGAATGGTGGTGGTGGCTCGATATACATCAGGCATTCGAGAAATAGCCGCAATTCCCAGGGATGCCAGGAAAAGCGAGGATAAGAACACAATATAGCGATACTTCTTCAATAGCGAAAGACTTTGCTTAACTGCCGCCGCCGACGCGTTGTTAGGTTGAGCATGAACCATAGTTTCCTCTGATGATTAGAAGCTATTGCTGAAAGAGATGTCCCGCGCCCGGCGTCCATGTCAATGAAAGCATGGCGACGCGCCTTGTGAAGTTTGTCTGGCCCCAGTTTCCGGCATAGTTGCGATAACTGAGCGAAGCACTAAATGCATGACCGATTCGATGACTGTAACTACCATCAAAGTAAGTATTGTGGTATGAATTGGTAGCTATCAGCGCGCTGCTGCGTACATAGCCAATATCAAAGGCAATGACTCGCGCGGGCGCCAGTTCTCGCTGATATCCGGCAGAGACGTCTTCCTGCCACAGGCCTGGCCCAAGATAGGCTGTGGTCATCTGACGATCGGAACTCACATACACTTGCGACTTCGCAGAGATTTTAGTACCAAATGCTGCTTTATATGCAAATCCTTGTTGCTTGCCACAGCCCGCCGCATCTATTTGTGGACCGGCTGCAACGGAAACAAAGGTGTTTTCCCGTACTTTCCAGTTTATGCCTGCCCCTAATCCAAAACTGTCACAATGGAATGCTCCATAATAATAAGAAGTCTGGTCATAGACGTTCAAACTTAGCGTTTGCGACAAAAAGTGCTGATAGTTCAAGGACACGGTGGCAATGCTGTTCGTCTGGTTCAATCCAGAGTAATTGCTATAAGAGTCAGAAGCATTGAACTCAATGATGTCTCTTTGCGAGATGTCATGGTGCATCCCTGCACCAACATTCACATAGGTAACGATGCCGGCATCGGGAAAATAAGAAGAGGTGCCCTGTGCGGCGCCAGGGATATTGCCCACGGCCTCTGTCTGTCCAGGTGCGAGCAATCGAATAGAGTCTTCCCCGTGACTGCCGGAGGCATCAAAGCCCCAGTGCCAGCGCTCGCTTATGTCTCCGACGATCTTTGCCGAGCACATATTCATAGTTCCCTTGGAATATTGATCTGATGTATAGGTGCGAATTGTGGGTTGGTACTGAAATAGATATAGGACATGGCTCGAATTTATCTGAGCTCCTATATAAGGACTGAAGACGAATGCTCCCGAAGCAACGCCCGTCCCCAGGCTGTTGGGATTTGTGTCCCACCCCCCGCTATAAGTCGCGCCGACTAACATGCGAGTTCGAACCTTACTGTTTAAGGCAATCAAGCCTGTTCCATCCAGAGAAGGGACATAGGTCGTTGGAAGTTCCGCGTCGCCTTGTGTCTGCACGACATCGGTCGGGTCGGGCGTGTAATTGTCGGTAGCGCCAGACTGAAGAGCAGAAGCCGGCTGATAATCGGTCGTTGTTTGGGCGACAAGGGACTGGGCGAGCAACCCGGCAAAGAGCGCGACGATCAGACGAAAGAATACGAGTCTGTTCATTGTCTTCTCCTAAGGAACAATGACTGTGTCGCCTGGCTGGAGCACGATGTTCTGCTTCGCATCGCCGTGGGTGACCTTCACGTAGTTGAACGGCAGTTTTTCCGTTTGACCGTTCTTAGCGCGCAGCACATAGATATCCTTGCGTTTGGCATAGGTATTAAGGCCGCCTGCTTGCGCAATCAATTGCAGAACAGTGATTGGCGCGATCAACGGGTACCCTCCCGCTTTGCCAACCTGGCCCATCACATAGACCTGGCGGCTCTTGATATCAACCACACTCACCGTTACCTGCGGGCTCACGACGTAAGATTTGTAGCCGGAAGCCAGAAGGGTTCCAAGCTGGTTCGTCGTCATTCCCGCGACATGAATTTCCCCTAATAACGGTACGGAGACAAATCCATTGGGGTCGACCGTAAGTGTCTGCGAAAGGTCAGTATTTTTCCAGACATTGATATGGATGACGTCGGCCGGACCGATGGCATATTGAGACAACGGGTCAGACGTTTTTACTGCTTTGCCTATCGACGGATCGATATCGCCGGCGGCACCGGAATGATTGCCGCCCTGAGGTGTGCTGGCGGCGTTAGCCGCGAGGTCCTGTGCTGAAGCAGAAAGGATGGAAGCGCACATTGCGCAGACCATAATGGAATATCGAACTGGAAGCCGGTAACGCATCGTATGGGCTGCCTCCTCGCACTCATCAAGTGCAAGTCAATCGCCAAATGAGAAGCGCATTCTAATAGCTTTTATCTGCAATTTAGAGGTGAAAAGGGATGTGGCAACAGTAATTTGGTATGAAGTTTGCAAAACTTTGCATATTGTCGTGCATGCTGCCGCACTCCATCCAGCTTCGTGCTCCAGCGGCGGGAATGTCATGAATGCCGCTGCTTTCTCACTAAATCCGCAGTGATTGTTTCCGGATAGATTTTGGTTATCGACGTGCAACCCTCTGATCATGAGGAATACGTATGCGTGAGATTCAGAAGGGATCGGCTGCGGCCATGCTTGGTCAATCACCAGCCATCCTTCGAGTCGGTGAAGAGTTGCGGAAGGCAGCTTTGACGACCGTGCCGGTGCTCATTACAGGGGAGAGCGGTACCGGCAAGGAGTTGGCTGCAAAACGATTGCACGATTTGAGCGAGCGGCATGCACATGGCTTTGTCAAAGTGAATTGCCCCGCAATTCCTCATCAACTTTTTGAGAGCGAACTCTTCGGACATGAACCCGGAGCCTTTACAAACGCGAAAGAAGCGAAAGCCGGGAAATTCGAACTTGCTCATCGCGGCACGCTCTTTCTGGATGAGATTGGAGAACTGGATCTCGCTCTTCAGGCAAAACTGTTGCATGCTTTGCAGGATTTTCAGGTGGTGCGACTGGGCGCACTGGTAGAGAGGACGGTAGATATTCGTCTGATCTGTGCGACCAATCGTAGTCTCGAAGCTGAAGTGGGGAATGGAGAGTTTCGTTCCGATCTCTTCTACAGAATCAATGTGCTCCGGATTGAAATGCCGCCTTTGCGGGAGCGCGCCTCGGACGTGCCGATCCTGATGAATCATTTCATTCGCGCCTACAGCGAGCGTTTCGGCGGGCATCGCGGGCCGTTGAGCTCGTCGCTGATGCGATTGCTTGAGTCCTATCACTGGCCAGGAAATATTCGCGAACTTGAAAACCTGGCAAAGCGGTATGTCGTGTTGGGTGGCGAAGAATACATCCTCTCTGTGCTGCGTCAGCCGGATGAGATTCATTCTTCAACGCTGGACGCGATCGATCTGTCCGCTCCCCTGCGTGTGCAGACCAAGCGGGCAGTGCAGCAACTGGAGCGCAAGATTATCCTTGGCGTGCTCCAGGCAAACAAGTGGAACCGCAGAAAGACTGCGCGTTCGCTGGACATCAGCTATCGCGCTCTCTTGTACAAAATCAAAGAAGCAGGCCTCCCCCAAGTCCGGGTCCCCAAAGCCCCTGTGCGTGAGCTACAGCTGCAGGACATTGAAGAGGAGCC
This sequence comes from Terriglobales bacterium, assembly GCA_015655315.1. Lineage (GTDB taxonomy): Bacteria > Acidobacteriota > Terriglobia > Terriglobales > Acidobacteriaceae > Alloacidobacterium. The sequence goes on along the minus strand of JAATFH010000513.1, from coordinate 42,672 downwards.
GGGCATGAACACCATTATGTAAATTCTGTTCCCGAGAATCTTTGGCATGCCGCGTGCATTTAGCGAGTGTGCGGAAGACCTCAGTAGCCGGGACGAATTTTGTATGGGGTCAGAAACGGTAATTGAGTTTTAGACAAAGGATGGAGGACGCGTGATCAAAGTCGGAGTAGTGGGGTATGGATACTGGGGGCCCAATTTGGTGCGCAACCTGTTTGAAGTTTCCGAAACAGAAGTTGTGGCCGTAAGCGATCAGCGCGAGGAGCGCCTCGCACTAGTTAAGAGCCGTTATCCCTCGGTCGAGGTGACAACGAATTATCGCGACATGCTGGCGAACAACGAGATCGATGCAATCGCGATTGCGACGCCGGTATCGACGCATTACGACCTGGCTATGCAGGCTCTGCAAAGCGGGAAGCACGTAATGGTCGAGAAGCCGATGCCGTCAACGAGCGAACAGGCGATGCGATTGATCGATGAAGCTACGCGCAGAAACCTGACGCTGCTGGTCGATCACACCTTCGTCTATACGGCGGCGGTGCGGAAGATCAAGGACATTGTGGAATCGGGAAAGCTGGGAAACATCTACTACTACGATTCGACGCGGGTCAACCTGGGATTGTTCCAGCACGATGTCGATGTTCTCTGGGATCTGGCGGTTCATGATCTCGCCATCATGAGCTACATTCTTCCCAATGCTCCCTGTGCGGTTGCGGCTACGGGCATCAATCATGTCATTGGCGGCACCGAGAATCTCGCGTACCTCACGATGTTCTTCGAGGAGAACGTGATTGCACATGTGAACGTGAACTGGCTCTCTCCCGTCAAGATACGGCGCACACTGATCGGCGGCAGCAAGCAAATGATTGTCTACGACGACATGGAGCCCAGCGAAAAGGTCAAGGTATACGACAAGGGCATCACGCTCAACAGCGGCACTGACAATTTGTATAAAGCTCTCGTAGGCTATCGTTCCGGCGATATGTTCGCACCGCATCTCGATGTTTCGGAAGCTTTGAAGGTCGAGCTGCAGCATTTTGCCCATTGCATCTGCACTGGAGAGGAACCAATGACCGGTGGATTCATGGGCCTGCAGGTTGTTCGTCTTCTGGAGAGTGCTTCTTACTCCATGAAGCATCGCGGGCGGCTGGTGGAGCTGGCTGCCGATGGACTGGGAATTCGTACGGGGGCTGCCTGATATGCCGGAGACACTGCTTGCCGTCGAAGAGGGACCCATTAGTAATGGACAGAGGGAGTTGCCAGGTACGGCAGCGATGGACTACTGCCGTATCGCCCCCGACGTAAAACTAGGCAATGGCGTGCGCATCTTTGCATTCGTGAATCTCTACGGTTGCTCTATCGGCGACAACTCCAAGATAGGAACCTTTGTCGAGATTCAGAAGAACGCGGAGATTGGCAGGAATGTGAAAGTGTCCAGCCATACCTTCATCTGCGAAGGAGTGCGTATCGAAGACGATGTCTTCATTGGCCACAATGTCTCCTTTATTAACGATAAGTACCCGCGAGCCACAAACGCTGACGGTTCGCCGCAGACCGAGGCGGACTGGAGTGTAGTCCAGACCGTGGTGAAGCATGGGGCGTCGATTGGGACGAGCAGCACGATCCTGTGCGGCGTAACGGTTGGCGAATATGCGGTAGTAGGTGCAGGCAGTGTTGTGACACGAGATGTTCCCCCTCATACAGTAGTGGCGGGAAATCCCGCACGAGTCCTTCGATCGCCGGAGAAAAAATGACTGTTCCTTTTGTTGATTTGAAATCGCTACATCGTGAGATAGAAGACGAGTTGCAGCAGGTCTTCTGTAGAGTCCTTAACAGCTCAGCCTTTGTTCTGGGCCCTGAGGTCAAACAATTTGAGAAAGAGTTTGCCGAATACACGGGAACGGCTCACTGTGTCGCCGTAAACACGGGCACGGCCGCGCTGCACCTCGTGCTGGCATCTCTTGGTGTGGGGCCGGGCGATGAGGTTATTACCGTTCCGCATACTTTCATCGCAACCGCCGAGGCTATTTCAGCAGTGGGCGCTCGTCCGGTCTTCGTCGATATTGACGAGACTTCTTTCACGATGGATCCGAAGCTGCTTGAAGCAGTCATCACCACCAGAACGCGCGCCATCATCCCGGTCCATCTTTATGGACAGACCGCGGACATGGACCCCATCCTCGAGATCGCGAACCGGCATGACATTCCCGTGATCGAAGATGCATGCCAGGCGCATGGTGCGGAGTACAAGGGCCGCAAAGCCGGTTCTCTTGGAATTGCAGGATGTTTCAGCTTCTATCCTGGCAAGAATCTTGGGGCTTGCGGCGAAGGCGGAGCTGTCACCACGAATGACGCTGCGCTGGCGCGTCGCATCGAGATGTGGCGCGATCACGGCTCAACGAAGAAATATGAGCATGCCTTCCCAGGACTGAACCTGCGCATGGAAGGATTGCAGGGCGGCATTCTATCCGTGAAGCTGAAGTATCTGGATCGCTGGAACAGCCAGCGGCGTGAGGCTGCGGCGCAATACGCCGAGATTCTTGCGGATTCAACAGGCATCACGCTGCCCACGGAAATGGCGGATTGTCATCATGTGTATCACCTGTACGTGATACAGGCTGACAACCGGGAACAGCTGCGTGAACAGTTGACCAGTGCGGGAATTGAATCGGGGTTGCATTATCCAATTCCGCTGCATCTTCAGGAAGCCTATCGTTGCCTGAACTATCAGCGTGGAGATTTTCCCGTCTCCGAGAGAGTGGCGAGCCGCATCCTTTCTCTGCCAATGTATCCGGGTATTTCTACGGACGCGGTAGAGCGAGTTGCCTCTGAACTGCTTGAGGGTTGCCATGTCGGCTGAAGTAACAACTTCACCATTCGAAGGTGCCCGCACCGTGGCTGCGGTATTTGGCCGGGCGGAGATCCAGAATGATCCGGGTTGGGAGTGGGAGTACGCCGCGCATTTGAAGCAGGCCCACTCTCCGCGCGAGTTATTGGCTCTTTATTCTAGATTCCGGAGTGAAGAGGGTCCATTTGAGACGCAGCTGCGGCGTATTGTTTTCCGAGCGATGTGCAGGCAGGCGGGGCACGCACTGCAAATCTCTCCGGATATTGTCGTCAAGCATCCTGAGACCTTTGAGCTGGGAGACGCAGTATTTATCGGGGCTCAGACGATGATCCAGGGACGCTTCGACGGGAAATGCCGCATCGGCAATCACGTGTGGATTGGTCCACATGCTTACTTCGATGCCCGGGACCTGGTATTGGAAGACTACGTGGGCTGGGGGCCGGGAGCCAAGGTGCTGGGCTCGTCGCACACAGGACAGCCCATCGATGTTCCGGTGATTGCGACGGCTCTCAGTATCAAGCCGGTAGTGATTGGGTTCGGAGCGGATATAGGCACGAACGCAACCATTCTCCCGGGAGTTCATGTGGGTGCACATGCCATCATCGGCGCGGGCGCAGTGGTAACGGAAAACATTCCCGAGTATGCGGTTGCTGCGGGGGTGCCTGCGAAGGTGATTCGTTTTCGAAACCAGAATGAGTTGGGGCCAGCACGAGCGTAGTTCCATAGAGTGAAAGATTGCGGCAAGGAAGACAACAACATTACAACAAAGTGGCAAAAGAGGACAGAATGAACGCAATTCAAGGAACCACGATACTGATCACGGGCGGGGCAGGTTTTGTCGGCAGCACAACCGCGGATCAATTGCTGGATGCGGGCGCAGCAGAGGTACGCGTACTGGATAACTTCGTCCGTGGCAATCTGCGCAATCTGGAAAGCGCGAAGCAAAAGGGAAATCTTTTAGTGATCGAAGGGGACGTGCGCGATGTGGATGCGGTGGACGCCGCCGTCGAAGGCTGCGACTATGTCTTCCATCAAGCGGCATTGCGGATCACACGTTGCGCCGAAGCGCCGCGCGAAGCCGTCGAGGTGCTGATCGACGGAACGTCCAACGTTCTTGAAAGCGCAGTCCGCCACAAGATCAAGAAGATTGTGGCCGCATCTTCGGCCTCGGTATACGGCAATCCGTCCTATCTTCCTATGGATGAAAACCACCCATTCAACAACCGGACTCTTTACGGAGCCGGGAAGATCGCGAACGAGCAGATGCTGCGCTCCTACTACGAAATGTTTCAGCTCCCTTATGTTGCGCTTCGCTATTTCAATATTTACGGTCCTCGCATGGATATTGACGGCGTTTACACCGAGGTGATGGTCCGTTGGATGGATGCGCTTGAGACTGGACAGTCACCGAAGATCTTTGGCGACGGGTCGCAATCGATGGACTTCGTGTATGTCGGCGATGTTGCGCGGGCGAACATTGCCGCCCTGGTATCCGATGTGAATGACGATGTCTTCAACGTCGGAACCGGAGTGCAGACGAGTCTGAAGGAATTATGCATGTTGATGTTGAAAATCAGCGAATCTCCGCTCAAGCCCGAATATCTCGAAGCGCGGAAAGTGAACAATGTTTTGGCTCGCCGCGCCACGACACATAAAGCCGAGGAAATGCTTCGCTTCAAAGCACGTGTCAGTCTCGAAAACGGCCTCAAAGAGTTGCTCGCGTGGCACAAAGAAGCCAGGGCTGAGATGGCAGCCGTCGGAGGTTCCAAGTGAGCGTTATTTCTACACCGATCTCCAATATCATTCCCGTCGCCCGTCCTTACATCGGAGGCGAAGAAGAGACCGCAGTTGTCGAAGTGCTGCGCTCCGGATGGATAACACAAGGCCCGCGTGTTGCAGAATTTGAGAAAAAGTTTTCACAGTATGTCGGCTGCAGCCACGCGGTTGCGGTTTCCTCCTGTACGACAGCTCTTCATCTGGCTTTGATTGCTCATGGAATCGGCCCGGGCGATGAGGTCATATGCCCAAGTCTCAGCTTTATCGCCACTGCTAACTCAATTGCTTACGTGGGAGCCACTCCTGTATTCGGTGATATCGATCTCGAAACGTTCAACCTCGATCCCGATGGAATTGCCAAGCTCATCACGCCACGGACTAAGGCGATTCTTGTTGTGCACCAGATCGGCTTGCCCGCGCAGATGCATGCGCTGCTCGAAGTGGCGTCTGCACACAATCTGGCTGTGATCGAAGATGCAGCCTGTGCCATCGGTTCCGAGTACAACGGAGAACTGATCGGCAGACCACTGGGAACGATGGCGTGCTTCAGCTTCCACCCCAGAAAGATTCTTACGACAGGCGAAGGCGGGATGATCACCACGAACGATGGCGATCTTGCCGAGAGATTGCGCCGGCTTCGGCAGCACGCCATGAGCATGTCCGACGTGGCGCGTCACAATTCTAAAAAAGTTGCCGCGGAAACCTATGACGAAGTTGGCTTCAACTTCCGCATGACTGACATGCAGGCTGCGATCGGCATGGTGCAGCTGGGCCGTCTGGGTGATTTTCTGGAAAGACGTCGTTACCTGGCTGAGAGATATAACGAGGGGCTGAAGGATATTGCATGGCTGCAAACTCCGGTCGTTCCTTCAAACTGCCGCCATAATTATCAGTCGTACATGATTCGGCTGCTCGATGGCTCGGCGGTAAAACGTGATGCCATCATGCAGGAGTTACTGGAGAAGAGTATTTCCACCCGGCGCGCCATCATGGCAATCCATCGTGAGCGGCCTTACCAGGATGGGCAGTACGATCTTCCGCAGACAGAGCTTGCCACGGACACCGGTCTCATTTTGCCGCTCTTTCACCAGATGACTGACTCCGAGCAGGATTATGTTTTAGAAGCTCTTCACAGTCTAAGCGTATGGGGATAAGCGTATGAATTTAATTAGTGTATCCCCTTAGCTTTATTAAACTTTCTCCTATTCAAGTTCGATGGATTGTGCAAGGTCTCTTTGTAGAGTTGGAGCAAGACATTTAACGAGTCAAGCTAGCGAAAAGGACGAACTTGGTATATCAATTGCTATAACTATTAGCGATGAGCGGAATAGCAAAATGGCCGTAGATATGAATTCTACCCTCTATACCTATTGGCATCCTGAATATCTTCAAATTTAAGTCGTCGGTATTAGTGGTGGTTTTCCATAGTAATTGTTGTAAGTCATCGGCACGAAGTGTTGGTTATCTACATACTGGGCCCCTTTAGGAAATGTTTTAGTTTGCATGGGAGCAGATATCTGTTCTCTCAATGGATCATTGATTTCGAGGATTGTTCGCATGGCTACTCTAAAATCCGGATTTATACCAAGGACTAAGACTGCGTATGAGGAAAGCGAGCCCGTATCTTATTTTGAAAGAGGGCTCCGCTTTCCTATGGTGCAAGAGGCATTTTTTGTACAGATGCTTCGCCTGGAGCGACGCAGGTCGGAGCGTTCTTGTAGGCCATTCATCCTGGCGCTTATAGGGGCGGAGCATTTCCATCGCGAGGCACGAGATCTATTGTTCCACCAGGCAGCAATGTCAATAGCTGATTCGACCAGAGATACAGATGTTCTGGGTTGGTATCAGCAAGATCTTACGCTGGGGGTACTCCTTACAGAGATCGGTTGTGCCGACCCCGCGACCATCGAATTGCTTTCGAGGAAGGTTTTAGATGCGGTCCGGCGAGCCGTCGGTATGGAGACCTTTGACCGTCTTAATTTTACTTTTAGAGTTTTCCCTCAGATTATCTCGGCAGAAGGGGATAGTGATGCTGACTCTCTTCTTTACCCTGATCTTTCCGGGCGTTTTCAACAGGACAGACACGGGCTTGCGATCAAACGAGTATTGGATGTCATCGGTAGCCTGATTGCCCTCACTATCTTCGCCCCCATATTCATCGTCATCGCTGTGCTGGTAAAGATTAGCTCGGCCGGTTCAGTCTTCTTTTGTCAAAAGCGAGTAGGTCAATATGGAAAGGAGTTTCGATTTCTCAAATTTCGTACGATGTATGCCAACAATGATCCGCGGATACATCAGGAGTTTGTAGCAAAGCTGATTACCGGAAATGGAGACTTCAAGCAGGGGAATGGATCATACAAGCTAACGAATGATCCAAGAATCACGCCGCTGGGCCGGTTCCTCCGCAAAAGCAGCCTGGATGAGTTGCCGCAACTCGTGAATGTCCTTCGTGGACAGATGTCTCTGGTGGGACCTCGGCCTCCATTGCCCTACGAATATGAACGATATCAAGCATGGCATAGACGCCGTGTCCTTGAACTTAAGCCAGGAATGACTGGACTCTGGCAGGTAGAAGGTCGATCACGCACAACTTTTGATGAGATGGTGCGTATGGATCTCAAATATGCAAGAAAGAGATCGTTATGGCTTGATCTCAAAATCCTGCTGCAGACGCCACGAGCGGTGCTCACAGGCCGCGGTGCGTGTTGATTCGTACGCTCGCGATACTGTTCGGTAGAAAGCTACCTATGCTCCATCCCACGCCATACATAACCTTATTTCCGATCGGAACCCATGGCTTCTATTCCTTGTGACGATCTTCCTCTCGACGCTTCAGTAGAAGCAATGGCTGAAATGGCTGCTTCCGTGGAGTTCACGGCTGGAGATACGACGACGCCCGCCGTCGAACAAGGGACCTACGGCCAGATACTGAAGTCTTCTGCGCTAGTCGGTGGATCCTCCGTCCTGAATATAGCTATCGGGATCGTGCGCACCAAGGCTATGGCGCTCCGGCTTGGCCCGGCGGGATTTGGATTGTTTGGCCTGTACGGATCCATCATAAATCTGACGCAAAACCTGGCGGGAATGGGCGTGAACAGTAGCGGGGTCCGCCAAATTGCCGAAGCCGCGAGTTCGGAAGATCTGGAGCGCGTAGCAAAGACCACGCTTGTGTTGCGGAGAGTGTCGGTCCTATTGGGTTTGATAGGAGCGGTATTTCTCATAGCATTTTCCCGGCAAATCTCTGCCGTTACCTTCGGGGACAACCAACACACTGTGTCAGTGTGCTTACTCTCCATCGCTGTGTTCTTTACCTTGGTCTCATTTGGCCAGGGAGCTCTGATCCAGGGTATGCGGCGCATTGCTGATATGGCCAAAATGAATGTCATTGGCGCCTTTTTGGGGACCATCATCAGCATTCCCTTAGTTTATTTCTTTCATGATAAAGGTGTCGTTCCTGCCCTTATCGCGGTAGCAGCGTTGGCGTTGCTTACCTCATGGTGGTACAGCAGGAAAATACCCATCGAAAGGGTTTCTATAATTGTTGTAGCGGTCAGCCGTTAGTCCTCGGCCCTGTTGAAGCTAGGCTTCGCATTCATGTCCAGCGGTCTGATGACCATGGGAGTTGCCTATGTGGTACGGGTAGCAGTCCTGCGAAAAGTAGGCTTTGAAGCGACAGGTTTATATCAATCGGCCTGGACGCTCGGAGGGCTATATGTTGGGTTTATTTTGCAAGCCATGGGAGCCGACTTTTATCCACGATTGACAGCTAACGCGAACGATGATGTTGTGTGTAACCGGCTCGTGAATGAACAGGCTAGGGTCGGTCTGCTGCTAGCTGGTCCAGGAGTTATTGCCACCCTCACATTTGCCCCATTGGTTATCGCACTGTTTTATAGCACAAAGTTTGCAGCAGCTGTGCCTATTTTGCGTTGGATATGCCTCGGAACAGTTCTGCAAGTGATCAGTTGGCCGATGGGGTTCATCATTGTTGCAAAGGCCAAGCAGACGATTTTCTTCGTATGCGAGTTAGCCTGGACCCTGGTCAGCCTGGCCCTTGCGTGGGTGTGCATAAGTACTTTTGGTTTGACTGGTACCGGTATAGCGTTTTTCGGATCGTATGTGTTTCACGGTTTTCTTATCTATATTGTTGTGCATCGCCTTAGCGGATTTGAATGGTCCATTGAAAATAAGCAAACCGGAATTCTTTTCCTCGGGCTGATTGCGATCGTATTCTGTGGGTTCTATATATTGCCATTCTTCGTCGCAATTGCAGTAGGAGTTATTGCGGCTGTTGTAAGCGCAATTTATTCAATCCGTGTTCTTGTCAAGCTGGTGTCTGTTGGACAGATCGCCCCTATTCTTCGCAAGTTTCTCGCGCGTTGCAGGTTGATTTCGCCTGATACCGAGGCTTCCAGATGATTTCAGCTGTAACTAACACAATGATTATGCAGGAACAAATGCAAATACTTTATCCAGATCCTCCAGTCATTTCACATAAGACATCTGGAGACCAGTCAACATCCGCCGTGCGTTTTGAAGGGAAGAGACTGTGATGTACCCTCTTGAGCTTTCCATCATCATTATCAACTGGAAGTCAAAGGCATTTGTAGGCAAATGCCTGGAAAGTATTCGCGAGAATGCCGGGGCACTATCCCATGAGGTCATTGTGGTTGACAATGCCTCCTATGATGGCTGCGCCGAGATGATTCAGTCTGAATTTCACGATGTCATCTTTATTCAGAGTGAACAAAATCTTGGGTTTGCGGGAGCCAACAACTTGGCCTTTGCGAAATGCCGAGGCCGAAACATCATGTTTCTAAACCCTGATACAGAGATCCAAGGAACCGCAATCCAGACGCTCCTCACAGCACTCAAGTCGATAGCGGATGCGGGTATGGTGGGAGCCCATCTTTTGAACTCTGATCTCTCACTGCAAACAACCTGCATTACGGCACTCCCTTCCATTCCCAACCAATCGCTAGCCTCGAACTTCCTCCGTAGAACATTTCCTAAATGGAGTATTTGGGGCATGCAGCCGCTGTTTGAGGTGATTAAAACTCCTGTTCCGGTGGAAGCCATCTCCGGTGCATGTATGTTGGCCAAAAGGGAAGTACTCGATCAAGTCTGTTGTTTTAGTATGGACTATTTCATGTACCTGGAGGACATGGATCTCTGTCTGAAGGTCGCCAAGACAGGACATCGAATATATTACGTTCCCGAGGCCAGGATCATCCACCATGCCGGAGGAAGCAGTGCGCTGCGTAAGGAGAGCAATTTCAGCAGCGTCGTTCTCCGCGAATCGTTGGTCCGTTTCTTTATATTGCACCGCGGTCGTCCATATGCCGCTCTGTATAGAGCCATTACTGTGCTGATGTCGTTGTGCAGAATTGGACTGTTGGTTATCGCTACACCAGCTGTAATTCGCCCGGGCGGCTATCAGTTTCTGTCTCGCGCAGCCAGCAAGTGGTCTGCAATTCTCGCTTGGTCGTTAGGTTTGAGCCGATGGGAGAATCGGCAACCGTTGCGTCCTAGATCAGGGATCTAGGAATGGTAGTCGAGTGCTCATATGCGGAACGACGAGAGTAATGTTTAACCGGTAAGCCAATGATTGTTATTCTTTTCTTGCAACTCGTAATTGTAGTGAGTCTGGTCGTGTCCAGCCGGCGGCGCTTGGAGGACGCACTGCCAGTTTTCTGCTTTTTTCTGGTCTTAATGCCGCTCGAATCGAGACTGGTCATTCCCGGACTCTTCGATTTCAATACGATGAGACTGTCGCTCCTGACCTTGTTGATTCTGTACATTGCCAAAGGCAGACCTACTAGTAGTAGCGAACCCCTCCCCTTAAAGGGATTGATGTTCTTGCACATCGGATGGGCCATCTGTTCTGCGCTCTATTCCCTTTCGGTTCTCACCAGCGCAAAGCAAGTACTCTCTCAGGTTCTCGAATACTACCTAATGTACTATCTCTTGGTAAAAACCATTTCCAGCGTAGAAACAATTTATAAAATCGTCTATGCGATGATGATGGCGGTCGGCCTATGTTGTGTATTTTCATTGTTTGAAGCGTACGCCTCGTGGAGCATCCTGAGCATATTTCCTTCTAACTTATGGATTACCTACGACGGTCGTGCAGATCCCCTATATGTTGAGATTGGAAGGGGATTGCGGGTCCGCTCGACTTTTCCGCACCCTATCCTCTTCGGGGATGCTCTCGCGATGAGTATTCCTTTCACGCTTTATCTCCTGAGCGTATGGGAGAAGGGGAAGAAGCGCTCATTACTCTGGCTCGTTTTAATATTGATGTTCTGGGCAGACTACAAGACCTCTAGCAGAGGGCCATGGATATGCACCGGCATTGCTCTGACGCTTCTATTCTTTCTAGTAAAGACTGGCGTGAGAAAATATTTAGTCTCTATCGCCCTACTGGTCCTGGTTGTTTTACTTGCTCGTCCAGGCATATGGGAGACAATGAGCTCCCTTTATACGACAAGTACAGATCCTACGAGCCCAGTTGGATCTTCATACCTATTTCGGCATACGATTTCAGAGGCAGTCAAAGCAGCTGTCCTAAAGGATCCAGCTCGTACACTGTTGGGATATGGGCTAGGAACATTTCGTGAGCTTGGGCTCGATATCATGTTCCTGGGAAACTATGGGCGTACACATACTTGCGACGACAATTGGGCGGCATTCCTCTATGAAACCGGGTATGTAGGACTGATACTTATCGGAGCACTGCTCTTTAAGCCTATGTTTCTCGCGCTCCGTAATTACTCCACATTACCGCGTCCGGAGAAGTATCTTAGCGCAGTACTCTTTATCTGCCTTGGCGGGTTCAACTTTCTTATGCTAAGCGTTGCAGCTTATGCATGGGGACAGCAAGGTTATATGAATTGGATATTGATCTCGCTGGTAGTAAGTCTTCCAAGAGTGGTTCGTCGGAGGGAACAGTCTGAGGAATTGGAAGACGTCGAGAGAGAGCTGGAAAGCGACGAAGATAATAGACAAAAGGAAGAGGAATACGGCTTTCATGTTGTCGCTTGAGAATTGCCAGCGGTTTTTGATTTGAAGTCTGGAGCGCAGTCCTATTCTGAGATTCCCTTAAAAGAAGATATATAAGCGTTAGATATCTTCTCGGTTCGATAATACTTGTTCGAACGCGTTTGTGGATGCTTCCCAAGTGAATTGCTGGATGTTGTCGTGTCCGCTATTTGCAATTCGAGTCCGGAGAGTCTGATCTTTTATGAGCAGACTCACTGCCTCAGCCAATGCGTTGGGGTCTTTTGGCGGCACGAGAAGCGCTGTGTCCATTTGTCTACAGAATTCTTGATGTCCGCCTATGTCCGTGGCGACAACAGCTGCACCGCAGGTCATCGCTTCTGATGGCGGAAGCCCCCAGCCCTCGCTATGACTAGGCGCGATGAAAATTGCCGCATGGTTGTATATCCGTCTTAACTCATTCTGGGTGGGGCGCTTATGATAAAGAATCCACGGAGGTATGTTGTCGGGACGCTCATATATACCAAAGAGTTCGGCTTCAAGTTGTGGATATTTATCTTTCAGTTGGCATAGCGCGGCAAGTCCATCTGCTGACCCTTTCCATGGGGCCTGATTATTGAATAGCATCGCTATGCGTCCTGGTTGACGCGATGCAGGCTGAACATCTCGCCCAAACCTCGTGAAGTCGAGCCCATTTGGAATGTAATGGCAGCGCTCACCAATATCTGAACCGATCTTTTGGAGCCACCGGGAGATAACGATCTTTTCGAGAGGCATCTTCCAGGTGGCCATGACCTGTTCCTTGGGGCCACCCCATGTTTCCAGATGTTGGATCAAATAGAGACGTCTGCCCGAGAGATTACGGACTGCATTGAGATGTTCCGCCGAACTCCACCATGTTGCAACATATACGTCTGCCTCAGGCATGAATACTCTGGATAGCCAAGGTACCCAGGATATCTCGACAGCAGGATCCAAAGTAAACCATTTATCAGGCTTCCAGTTTCCTCTAATTGCAAAGGGAAAGTACCTCAACGCACGTAACCGTTGCTTGAGATGGCCGCGCATGTATTTAGGTACCATCAAAGCTGTGTGCAGGACATGAACTCGATGGCCCCGTCTAGCTAGGTGATTAGCGTATTCATAAACTACTTTGAACCCGCCAATGGGATGGTTTCCCTCCTGTGGAAGGATGAAAAGAATTTTCATTCAATGCTCATTGTGATTTTGTTTGGCATGAATCGTCGCGCCTTGAAGTGCCATGGATAAGATGAATGACCGACCCTGAAAAACAAATAGGGTCTGACAGGCTTAGTCCTGTAAAGGCTTCCACCATATTTATGCGCCAATAGATTTATCAGGTGCGCTGGCCATCCTATCCATTAACCGTGAATCCCCAGAAGAACTCCAGGTTGGCTGGCGTATGGTTTTCAACCATTGGAGCGACGGTTTGAGGGGACGAGCCAATATGATGGGTCGTGTGACGACGGCGCAACAAACGTTGAACGCGCATTTCGGGAATTTCTTTTCATGCCAATATAGCTTTGCCGCCCATAAATAAGAGTCCGCGACGATCCAAGTTTCAGCTTTTTTCAAATCCGCCGCATGCAAGGCCTCGATGGCATTAACAGCGAGGGCATATTCGCCGCCTCTGTATAGATTACGGGCGCACCGCAAGTAGCCTCTTGCAATGTTCGTCTGCTGGTCGGACTCACTCAAGCCGAGCTCGGCCAGTACGGACGAGTTCATTTCGACAATCGAATTCAGTGGATCGGGTTTTCCCTTACGCCTGAATTGCGCAGCGATTTGGGCTGCACCGGTCCAGAGCGCCTGCTCTCTGCATTTGCTGACAGATATCTGTTCAGGATGAACTCTGTACTTAAGAATCACTTCCTGCAAATTTGCCACGCGCATCTGCTCAGACATCCTCAACCACAAATCATAGTCTTCAGCGTGGAGAACCTTTCGATACCCTCCCACTAAATCCAGAGCCTTTTTACGCATAAGTACTGAAGGGTGAAGAAAAACGCTTCCGTCCTGAAGAGCTTCCCTGATTTCACGATCTTCGAGCGGGTTAACAGCAGTGCAGAGCGTCTTGCCGCTGGCATCAATCAGCTCGAAGGCTCCGCCGAGGAGACCAACATCCGGATGCATATCCATGAATTCGATTTGCGATATAAAGCGGTCCTTGATGGCGATGTCGTCGGCGTCCATCCGAGCCACAAACTGGCCCTTTGCAAGACTGCATCCGAAATTAAGGGAGTCTGTCAAGCCTCTATTTTCCTGGCTATAGACATGTACGCGTGCATCCCGATTCGCATATGAATCTAGAATCGATGCGGTATTGTCCGTCGATCCATCGTTAATAATAATGAATTCAAAGTCGGTAAAGCTTTGATCGAGAATACTCTCGATAGCCTCGCGTAAAAACCGAGCTCCATTGTAGACACACATCACGACGGAAATCGCTGGAGACGTCATATTTACCTTTACCTCTTTGCCTGCAATCCGCATGTAGTCCATTCCCTCCCTTATACGGCGCGAAGTCCAGATGATACTCTACGAAGACCGCCAACCATCCTCCGCAGATAGGCTCCTGGCTTACCAAATGAAAGAAGCAGAAGCTTCGCATATACCTTAATCAGGCGGGGATCCTTCCTCAGGCTTGATAAATAGAAATGCCTTGCCGTGGACTCCTCTTGACAGGACAGATGCCGATCGCCTACTCCGTCAAAAAAGAAGGCACGGATCCGGTTTCTTTCGATCTCATTGTTTGTGCTTCGATGAAGCGATTCTTCAAGATGGCTCAAGCTCATCGTATATGTCGAAGCGCGGAACTGCTTTCCTATAGCCTGTTGACGGTACTCATTTTTGATAGCAAGCATACAGTCCTCGGCTATTCTGGTCGACTTGGCACCTATAGCTTTTTGTCTCATCATCCAGAGCATCCCGATGTCTGAATCCGCACAAGACTGAACAATCTCTTTCTGGGTGATGCTGTTACTCATGCTTAAGTCATGTTCTCTATAGCACACCATTGGTTCAGCGAAATAACCTACATCGTATGCTAGTGCGAAGACACACCAGAGATACCAATCTCCAAGCCACTTCATATCCACCGGAATGCCGCCCCACTCCGCTTTCAGTGGGAAAACATCGATTGTCTCATAGCATTCTCGACGTACCATAACGGATGCCGCGAGCACGAAATTACGGTCGAAAAGTGCTTTCAGCATCGCCTGCCCTTTGATAACGCAATCACGTTCACCGTAAGTCCCCGTTACTCCGGCTTCTTTGCCATTCTTTAAACGAATGCCTGGGCAAAATGTGTAACCAACATGTGGATTGGAATCCATCAAGCCTACATAGCGCTCTAATACGTATGGTCGTATCAAGAAGTCATCTGCGGAAATTAGCCATATATACTTCCCGCGGGCCAGACCAATACCTTTGTTGTAATTGCGGAGATTCCCAAGGTTTTCTGGGTTTTGTATATAAGTCACTCTCGAGTCTGTGAAAGACTTGGATACTTCGGCCGTGTTATCAGGGGACTTGTCGTCGAGTATTAAAATCTCAAAATCAGTGTACGTCTGAGAGAGTATCGAGTTTACGCATTCCGCAAGTAGGTGTCCCAACTTATAGCAGGGAACTACGAAGCTCACCTTTGGAGACTGCATGGAAGATTTCCACCTTTACTTCAAAATACGAAACATGATCAAGATAACTAATTGGGAAAGAGGAATCTACCTGGAACTAGCGAAAGTTGCGTGGCTTTGCATATTTGTCCTTTGCACAGTGTCCAGCACCTCTCTCACTGTTGCAATCCTGAGACCGTTCTCGATAGCCCAAGACACACACCCTTCGAGAAGTGCCAGCGTACAGCCGAACCGGGATGGATTCTGGCGTACATCGTGGGTGTAAAAAATCAGCCAGCCGCGTTGCTTGAGACTTTCATTTAAAAGCGCTTTTGCATCGGGCAAGCGATCAATATCACCATATAGGCTGTTTGCCCGAAGCAGGTTTAGGTCTATCTTCAGCGTATTAAGTCCGGCATAAATTCCGCGGCAGCTGTTCATTTGCATACCGATCATTTTCTTCAGATGTGCAGTTACGTGCCCATATGGGTAAGAAAAATTCACAGGGTCGACGCCCGTCATCTTGCGGATCGCCTCTCGTCCCTTCCTCACGTCACTCTCATATAGGCTTCGTGGGACCCGACGACAGGAAAAATGGCTAAACGTATGACATCCAAGCTCATGCCCGTCTGTCAGAATGGAATCGATATCCTCTCGCCGCAGCTGATCACCTAGCTCATTGCGAGTGTTCATCAACCCCAGCGCTGCATAATATGTGCCGCGGGCCCCGTAGCTCTTCAGAAGTGCGCCTCCAGCAAGATAAGCTGAACGCGGAAAATCATCAAAGCAGAAAGATACAAAGGGGCCTTGATCCTCAAGAGTGACCGATCGCGAATGTACTGAGCAAAGAAATTGTTGGCGCACCTCGCCGATTCGAGAACGTAGGGTCGTCATACCTGTACCAGAGGCGTTTCGTTCTCATGCACAATTACCGTGATGATTTCATCGTCAGGTACTTTCATTGTCCTGGGAAATATCAACGAGGTTACGCCATCCGCCAGACCCGCTTCCTGCATACCCAAGTCCGCAAATACCTGACCTGAGGGCAAATTTCGCGGCGTCTTTCGATAATTTGCATGAAAATCACTGCCGGTACGATCGAGGTATTTGTTCATGATATAGCTGAGGAACGCATGCTCCACTCGCTTGGACTGGATCCTGCAACTGAACATCAAGTCCATTAAGCGAGGTTCGCGATTGTCCACTGTTCCAAACCCAACAATTCCATAACTGCCAAAGCGATCCTCGCAGGCGAGAACGTATGTATCCAGAAATGGAGTTTCCATAACTTCTCGCAGGACTTCCCGATCATACCGGTTCCCGGAAAAATTCATTTGATTGGTGCGCTGGGTAAGCTCGTGGACGCGTTCAAGATTCTCTTCAGTTAACTGGCGGATCGTCAGCCTAATATTGCAGTGTTTCAGGAATGCTCGATAATCGTCTTGGAAGACCGCCGCGCTATCCTGCCGCTCCTGTTCCATTTTGTACATCTTCCTGCGGTCCATACTTTCGGCAGTTACTGGGGTTCGGCATTCATCCATCTCCAGAATGGAAGAATACAACTCAGCATTGAGGAGACGGACTTCCGGGCACACCGACTCTACCTGCCTTAACTCAAATTCTGAATCGTCCACGAAAAGAAAAGTATCGATGCCAATGTTCAGTCGCCTCGCAATTTTCTTTAGGGCTTCTCCCTTTGGACCCCAGGATATTTGCGGATAGAGGAAGAGATCATCAAGATGAAAATGCTTTAAAGCCTGCATCGCTTCATCGTGATTATTCTTACTGGCAACGGATTGGATAATTCCTCGCCGATCAAGTTCTTCGATAATACTGACGATGCCGGGCTTTAACTGGAGATTTTTAACGCCGTCTTCTACAAGCACCCCATTCCAGAGCGTATGGTCCAAATCCCAGACTACACATTTGATCTTGCGGCTCTTCGGCGCAGGAAGTTGAACCTCCTGAACAAAGTCCATCAGGCCAAAATAGAGGGATATTTCCTGACCAATTTCGTTCGGGATCACTTCGACATTGAACGGAATGTCCAGGTTGATAACATTCGATATTTCTGAGATCGGTATTCTCGCCAGGTGAAATCCTGGCTTGATATGGATGAGTTTCTGGAACGGGATTTTTCCTTCTGTCCCGAATGAACGAATCGACAATGAAAGATCAATCGCACTGTCCATGGGATTGAAGCATTCCAGCAGAAAAGATGTAGGCAGGTTGTCGTGTCGCGTCGAATTACCGCGCATCGCCAGGCGCTTCTTCAGGCTATACCGCTTATTGACTACGACAGTTTTCACTGGATTTGGCAATGGAAGCTGGTAGAGTGTCTTGCCAATGCGATAGTCGCGAGTCTCCATTTGGGCGGCTTTTTCAGATGAGTGGAGATTGAGACTGCCTGGTGTCCACAACTTTCCCCATTGCTTGAAACGGATCTTGAGTATGTAGCCGTTCACTGCTGTCGGGCAGTCGATTCGCACCATGCCGTCAACGAATCGTCTACACCTTTTATCTTCCCTGGGGCTATACATGTCGCACGTCGAATAACAGGTTGGCCATGCGCATTCGGTGCAATGCTCGCTCCATGGCAAAACCGTGCGCGTTACGATCTTTCCCCGAAGGTTCGCGAATGACGCGATTGCTTCCGGAGAAAGCTGCGATGACGATTCAATTCCTAAGTTTGCTTCCGTTTCGTACATTGCGGGAGACCTCGACGTAGAAAACCAGGGGGGAGAGGTGAAAGACCTACGTAATTAAGACCAACCGATAGCACTCAGAAGGGGGGCTGAGTACATGCAACCACACTAGCGCTATATCACATTTTAGGCCAGTCTTGCGGAGGGATCAAGACATTATCACGCTGGCCAAGTAAGCAAGAAAGTGTGAGAAAACAAAGTAGCTTCGGTACAGTTCTATCCGCGTCAGACGCGGTTATCGGTGTTTCTTGGTTCCTGTTAAGGGACCAAGAAACACCAGGTGAAGCGGATTGCTCTAGTGAACGACTCCAGTTAAGTTCGTTGGTACAGCCGGACCTGAAGCTTGAGATTGGTATGCTCCGATGTACCAGGAGCCGCCAGTTCCCCGGGTGGTGCCGTCAGGGTCCAGATTATAGGGCGCTGCAAGCGTCTTTCCAGCGGCAAATGCGGATACACCCGCAGATGTCAGATGAAAATCAGCTACAGATGGATTACTTGCCGATTCATTCACAAATTGGCCGCCGGCAGTGTAGGAAATCGATCCGGTTCCTCCATCACTGTCACTTTTGATGCTGTAGGCATTATGATTTGCATTGGGTGGACTCGAGACGATATACATATTCTCCATGACATTGTTTGCCATCTCCCCGCTCGTGCTGTCTGCCCCGGTAAAATCCAACCAGCCTGGTTGATAGTCACCATAGGTTCCATCATTTTCGAAAACATTGTTGTAGTAGTAAATGTTGGTTGCCTTGGTATATCCAGATTTAAATGTAATCAGCTGCCCACCCGAGTGATAGTAGACGTTTCCGTAAAAGTAGAATCCATTGGCTCCGCCTTGGTCAAAAAATATGCCGTCATTCGGTGATTGCCATATGCGGTTGTATTTCATCGTTACGTTATTGAAGGGGGGATTGACATACATAACATCCTCGTGCTGAATATTATCGTTATGTGTGCAGCAAATGTTTGAATACTGGATGGTGTCGTTCGTCCAGTTAACAGCCCGTATTGCTTCTCCCCATTGATGGATATACACATGGTCATAGGTAAATCCACTTCCACCGTATGGGAGGTTGATTCCGCTTGCTCCGTTACCGCTGCAGCTTTGCGCCATGACGCATGGGGGGCCGTACACTTCAACGTGCGTAATCGTGTAGTTATTGTTTTGATTACCGTCGTCGATACCATCGCAGCTTGTCTGGGATGAGCATTGAACTGAGATGCCGTAACTAACCCCGGATGCCACATCGCCTACGCGGCCATCGACTGTAACATAGGTAATACCGTTCAGCCTGATACCTACATTGCCGGAATCTTTAATAATGACTTGACTATTGTAGGACGAATTCCATCCCGGAGCCGCGACAGGGACGGAGTCTGTAGACAGCACCCGTTTGATTAAAAGTGGAGAAGCGGAAGTGCAAGTCTTGGCCAGCGTAAGCGGGGTAGAATATGTGCCGCCAGCTAACCAGATCGTGTCGCCACATGCGACCTTCGAGAGGTTGATCTGGCTCATCTCGTTCCATGCATTGTTCCAGTCACTTCCGGTATTGGCTCCAGTCGCTCCTTTGCGAACGTAAAAGTTTGCGGCCACACTCACCGCTGTGGTAGCGGCGAAGAACATTATTAACATCGAAAATTTAAAGCTACGCATAAACATAAATAGGATATCCATGAAAAGGTTTTCGGATATGGGGGACCTACTCCGAACCGCAAAACTGCCTGGGTATTGATCAGTTCTGGGTTGATTGGGAATTGCACTTTCAGGTCTGCGTTGCAGAGCTCCGTGCGGTGGAGACAGCATTACAACGCCGACACAACATGATTGTTGCGGCGTCCATTATAAGAATACGCCTAAACAGCGTCATTCGCGAAAGGAATAATGAACACCTCAACTGATTATCATGCTAAGTCATTGAAATGAATCGCAGCAAAAAAAATGGGGTCAATTGCCAAAATTCTACATGATTTCATAAACTACCCTTGGTACGAGACTTCGAGCAGGTGATTCACTGCGTTACAATAGCCGTCTTTCATGCCTATTATCAGCCTTTATGCGTGTGCTCATTGGTTCTGCTCGACGATAGATGAATGATGAGACACCACTGCTTTTTTCCTCCTCAGACGCAGAACAAGCAGCAATAGCAGCATCAAGCCCACTATTATGGCTATGATCGATCGATTCCACAGTTGTCCGTTGTCCGCGTAAGAATGAATGAAGCGGCGTCCCAAACTCGTTCTGGAAACAACATCATCACGGAAATCGGAGAGTGTGCGAATGGCCCAGATTCTGAGAGATGGTTTGGAAATGTCGGTTGCCGCTAAATTCAGATCGTTACCATACTTGATGGCTATATGCCGGGTCGCTCCTCCGGCAATCGGCAATTCCAGGTGCAATTGTGTGCCGATCCTCTGGAAAGGATAAGACTTACCATCGACGAGAACTATCAAAGGCAAGGTAAAATCTTCATCTTTATCAACGGAAAATACCGTTTCGGAGCCGCGGGTATTGGTGACGTCAATGGTTGATGAATAGGCGTGAATGTCATAATTGCCATCGTCGCGCAATCGTTCAAGATACAGATGTCGCGCGATGTAGCCTAGACTTTGCCATTGCATATCGGGTTGCAGCTTGTTCACAATGTCCGCTGTAGAGTTGAATGCACCCATGCCTGATGAGAAAAAGCTTTCGTGGGCGTAGAAGAGCATAGGGTTGCCAAGAAAGGCATCGATCGCGAGTTGTGCCTCAGGAATGTCGGTTTCCGCCGAGTAGCGGCGCATGCTGGTGAAATCCGCGAACTTCAATGTTGCTGTACGTAGCGCGAACTCTGGATCTCCAGGGGCCTGAGCGTCAGACGGAACGTTCAGAGAATTGGCCGTTGCCAGGAAGTTATAGCGTCTGAGTTCGGCAAAAGTAGCCGTGGGCGCGACAGAGTGTGGAAAAACCATCACGGCATCATAAGGGATTTGAGTCAGTTGGCTGAATCTCTCCATTCGAGCCAGACCCTGTTTGATGTCTCCCACTTGTTTGGACAGAGGGTGACTGTCAAGCGGTCCGAACTCCTGGTGAATGTGATTATTTCCGTGTACACAGATGGAGAGCCGATCCGGGTGCTCTCGAAACAGGGAGATCATGTCTGTTTGGTTGCGATCGAAATTCCATGGAATGAATGCAATAGTAGCGTGGAAGTTGTGCTTCTGTGCTTCATCGAGGAGTTGTTCATAGTTCACGTGCCCGTAGGGTTCGCGTAGCCACAGATCGTCAATCGTAAAATTCGCGTAGTCGCCTGGCGTATGCCAGGCCTGATCCCCCGCAGCGTAGTGCAGAAAGATCATCGGAGAAGCCAGAGTCGCAAACAGCGCCTGCTGACGGTAGGGATCGACGCTGGCAGGAATTTCGATCGGCTGCGTTTCTGCTGCAAAGAAAATCTGTTGGCCGTTGATCGTGGAACGAACGAAAACCGGCAGTGAGGTGGTTCCATGCACGGCGTCCACGAGCGACGCTGCATTGCTGTCGATGGTCAGATACGATACTTCCCGTTGCGAAAGTGGCAGTTTTATTCCGCCTAGCTGGCGCGTGACATCCTTCACATTTGCGACTGCATACCAATTGTTATTTGCGTCGAGAGATGATCTTTGGCAATTTATGATCGCT
This sequence comes from Terriglobales bacterium, assembly GCA_015655315.1. Taxonomy (GTDB): domain Bacteria; phylum Acidobacteriota; class Terriglobia; order Terriglobales; family Acidobacteriaceae; genus Alloacidobacterium. Next base: position 21,054 of record JAATFH010000513.1, on the reverse strand, counting down.
CCCGACGACCAGTCCTTCAGTAGTGCAGCACTCGTGTTTTCATTGATGCCAGCGATCAGCAGCGGAATCTTGCGGCTGTTTTTTTGCAGGATCAGTGTTCGGTTCAGAAGAGGAAGCGCATCCGCGGTAACGACCACTGCAACAGTTTTAGGGTCGCTCAATGCCGCAAGCACTCTTTGTTGCCCACCATCAGCAAGAACGACAGCATTTACATCCAACCCATAGAACTTGGACGCGACTTTCACCTGTAGAAGCGTGTTCGAGGACGCTGACGATTTATCAATAAATAGAACATCTGCCGCAGCCGCACTTCGCCATGCTCCCATAAAACTCAGAGAGAGAAGTGTTATCCAGACGGATTGGTTCAATACTCGCTTCAATTGAAAATAGGTCATGATATTCATGCGAATTGATAAGTTAGTTTGTTGTTCTTTAATGTTGCGTAGGCGATTCTGGCGCGTTCGGAACCCGCGCCTTCAATGCGCCAGCTGTTTTTCTCTGGCACCAGCTTCATGGCGTTCCGCTGCCGCCACCAGGAATCAACTTCCCTCGGGAGAGCGATCCAAAGTTCCGCTTCTGCTCGTAATGTAGAGAGATGGTGAAGTAGGGCACGATAGGCGTCCCTTGCTTCGGACGTATTGAGATAGTCGGGATGGACGATAAAACTTACCATGCCATGCTGCTGCATGATGTGGCTGATCTGCTCACGCCATAAATCCTGCGAGAATGTCTGCAGAACATTGAAGAGAGAGTAGTCTTGCGTCGTAGTGACCGGGAGTTCAAGAATGTCGCCTACGAAATATGGCATGACCGTGCAGCAGCCACCTGGCTGAGGGTCCAGGTGCGCGACATTGGGGACAGACATGTCATACGAGAAATTGAATGCGTCGTACCACTCCAGATTTCGATAGAGGACACCAGAACGATATCCCTTGCTGCCAAAACGTTTAGCAAACTCATTAATACGAGTCGCTGACTCTAGGAACTTGTCGTGGTTGTCGAAGAGATGGCCATCATGTTTCAAATCGTGAACGTTAACCTCAAAACCTCTGTTTCGAATGGCCGACAGCACTTCTTCCGTGACCGTATATCGCGCATCAGGAATGATTTGAAAGGAACTCCGGATATCAAACGATTCGTTGATATTCATGAGTTCGCCAGCAAACTGCAGTCCCGCAGCGGTCTCCACATCATGCGTCATGATGGCGCAACTGGCTTTTCCCTCAGGCCAGAACCATACAAAGGGAATGCGCTTTTCAGGTGACGCCTGCAGTGCCAGACGCATGAGCGTCTCGAACATCCGGTCAACTGTTTTGTCCACGGGCCATTGCGGGAACGGCTTTGTTTTCCACCCTTTCAGCCACTGTCTCTGGAAATGACGGCGAACCGGAACTGGCATGACGGGGCGCATCGCATAGTAAAGTTTGCGTATGGAACTCTTCCAGAGAGGCGGAGGAGTTCTGTCTACATATCGTTCATACCTGAGATTATTGGCAACTTCTGTAGGATCGAATGGTAGTACGCAGGTAGATCCCTCGATCCGAACCTGTTCGAGAACGTCACGTGGAGCGCCCGATGTTTCTTTACTTCCATCCTGTCTGGCGACTCCATAGCAGACAAGGCCGGGGCCAAATTCAAAATAACCTGGTCGGTGGCCGTTACGGTGTTCGTCCGCGAGTTGAAAATCTATGAAGGATGCCGGGCAGCGAAAATAATCAAGGAAAGCTTGGTTCATAGAAATGTCACCGCTAGCCCAGGTGCTTGTACAAAAGTTCTCCGGCGCCCGCGAGCAGAGGGTCGGGCAACCGCGCCAAAGCTTGACGAGCCAACGAATTTCCTGGATCGGCTGACTCTCGCTTTAAGCGAGGAGCTGGATTGCGGTAGTACTGTATCTCGGCAGAAAAGGCGCCGAGATGTTCTTTGAACGCAATGAGTCCTGGATCTTCATAGTCGGAGCGGCCCAGATCGAACTCTTCCAGATTTTCCTCTTTGGCTTGCTGAATTACCTTCCAAAACAACAGCGGTGTTCCTCCCATATTGTTAAACTGCGCATCCGAACAGCCGTATTTATAGATAATCGATTGTTTATAAGTGAGAGTTACGATGCTGGATACAGGAGTGGCGTCTTTCGAGAGCAGATGAAAAGTAATCTTATCGCCCAGGCAGTCAGCCAGATTTTGAAACCAGGAAGCAGGCTGCGGTGGCAGCTTGTGACGGCGGCGCGTCAGCAGCAGAAGGTGACGAAACTTCTCGAGTAATTCGGGGGATCTCCCGGACTGGTACTCTAAATTCTCACGTCCCGCACGCTTGATTTTTCTGCGAATGCAGCTGTCGTGAAATTTCTTATAGATGGCGTCAGCGTCAGGGCGCAGATCAATTCTTTGAAAGCTGAATTTTTCGCCGGCGGTAAAATTTGTATCGTTTTCTAATCCAGCAGTTTGCGGCAGCGGTCTTAGCTCAATGTACCGAAGACCTTTTTTACTGCGATGAGTTTGCAGGTGTTCAAGGATGGCATGAAGTTCATTGCTGTCGGCGAGCGGCTGGCAGTGATCGGAAAAAGGCATCGACACCAGACGTTTTCCAGTAATCCAACTCTGAACCTCGCAGAAAACCATACCATTGGCTAGCTGGTTTCCATTCGATGTAGTAAAGGCTACAGGCTTATATCCATAGCTTCTCCGTAGAGCCTCCAGCCATTCTCGCGTGTGAAAGATGGACGCCTGGTGATGCCGGGAGAGCAACTCCGGCCAGCGTGAGTCAGTGAGCGGATTCAGTTCGTATACAGTCATCGGAGTCCATAGATTGCTTTGTTGGTAATGCTAGTTGGATGAGGGCGTTATTCCGCCTTCAGCAAGCAGATGTACTGGTTTCCAAGCCACGCATTCCTGTTCTTGGCTGGATTGCCAAAGATCATGCTGACCATCTTGTACAGCACGCCGGGCTTCACAGCTTTCTGGATTCCCGGAATAGGGACCATCGAGTAACGAAATGTTGATACGAGCTTTAAGTTGTGCCGCTCGAAAAGTTGCGAGACCTGCGCAAACGACAAGCGATTGGTGCGGAATCTTCCCGGTTTCAGAAACTCCTTCAGATTGCTCGTGAATCGTTCCAAGCGGCCCATAAAATGACGGCAATCAGTGAACTCAATAATGAGGCTGCCTCCCGGGCGCAGTACTTTCTTGATCTTTCCCAGGAACTTGTCCGGAGAATCTACGTGTGCCATGACACCTACGGTTACGACCAGATCGAATACTTCGCCGGTAAAGTCTGCCGCCTGAAAGTTTTCATTTCTCACGTTTACGTTAGCGGCAAGAGCCGTTGGAACATTCGCCTTCGCAATCGCTGCCATGCTCGCCGACAGATCGAGCAACGTGAATTGTGATTCGGCGGTCAGCAGTTGCAACGAGATTGTCCCATCTCCACAACCGATATCAAGCAGACGTCGCCATGCGATTCCCTGGGAGAAGTGCTTGACCGCCTGAGTGCGGAAGCGGATGTCCACTTGCCGACCCTTTAGATAATGAGGTGCATTTTCAAATACCTCTCGCACTTTTGGGCTCTTGCTATCCCACTGCGACCTCGCAGCACTGAGAGTCTCAAACACAGCATCCCCTTCCGCACTCGCCATCTTCATTCCTTTCCATTCAAGCTATCTGTGTAAATCTGGAGTAGATAGGTTCGGTTGATTTCAACTTACTTCCAGATACTCTCTTGCAGCAGGAGTCGCCGCATCTGCTGATTCCGGGTGTAGCGGATCAGTTTAAGGTCATCGACACGAGGCGTACGTTTCCAATAACTGCTCATGTATCCCCACCACAGGCCAATGGCTCCTGTGGCATACGGCTTGACCCCGATCCTTCGTACACACTTCATGAGCATGAATAATGGATGATAGCCGGTAATGTAGTTTGCCCGGCCATTCTTGATGCAGTCTTTCCACGCCCCGTCGGCCGCACCCGTGAAGCGTTGGTGAGACACGCGCAAATCGAGAAAGCTCCGCGTCGTCCAACCGAGCATGTTGGCCTTTACTTCATCAATCGTGTCCCACCCTGGCGCGCGCAGCAGGCCGCCGATGGCCTCCCAGCACTCACGCCGGTATATCTTTGTGGCTCCTCGAACGTGGAACTTGGGGTTGTCTTCCAGTTTGAGTTCGCCATTTTCATCGTGGTAGATCGCGCCTCCGCCAATGCCGAGACGTGGTTCCCGTTCGAATTCCGCCAGACAGCGCTCGAAATAATCCGCCCCAAAACTGAGATCAGCATCGAGTTTCATCAGGAAATCCCACCGCGGGACGTCTATGAGCGCATAGCCGTCGTAAAAGGTGTTCATCACGCCACCACCTGCTTCGCGATAACCGCGATTCGGACGGTGCCTCGCCGTTATCCACGGATACTGCTTGGCATAACGGTCTATGATTGCGCCAGTATTATCACGAGAGCCATCATTCACGATGATCCACTGTGCTGGGCGTATGGTTTGTGCAACGACGGATAGAATCGTCTTTTCAATATGTTCTTCTTCGTCGCGAGCAGGAGTAATGATCACGTACTGTTTCATAGTGATGTCTTATAGAACCAGGGCAACTTGAGCGTTGGGGGTGATGAGTGAATCCACAAGCCTTAGATATTCATGCTTGCGGGCGTCCCATGTGTTTTCCTCTACGTACTGTTTGGCGTTTTCAACCAGTGAGCGGCGTAGATGAGAGTCATTTTTCAGGTGCAGAATCTGTGCGGCTAACTGTGACTCATCGTCATTGTCGTAATACTGAATAATGGTTTCGTCGTAGTAATAGGCATGGATGGTTGTTTTCGACGCGATTACAGGAACCCCTAAAGACATGAACTCAAGAATCTTTGTGCTCAATGCTTCGTTGCCGAAAGCGGAAGTCGAACGTTTCGGCTCGATCGCGAGATCAGTTTTCGCCATCACTTGAGCAACTTCGCGGCTGGGCAGAAAGTCATGAAAGAAAATCCGGCTTTCCATTCCGAACTCCTTCACCAACGCCATCAGGGATGGCTTCGCCGGCCCTTCGCCATAAATGTGGAATTCTGCTTCCGGTATCCGGTCCGCGATGCTTGTAAATGCCCGGATTGCTACATCAAGACCCTGGTGCCAATTGAGCGAGCCTGGATAGGTGAGAATGAACTTTCCATCCTCCTTGCGCTTCTCTTTTGCGCTCTCAGTAAAAATGCTGAGGTCGGGTCGATTCCGGACGACGCTGCATTTCTCGGGTTTAGATGAACGAGAAACCAGACGATGGCGCCACAAATGATTCGCTATGATTACATGGTCAGCAAAGGCGGCGGAACAGCGTTCACTCAATACCAGCAGCTTAAAAAGAAACGACTTGTGGCTGATCTTGAACTTGCTCGCATAAAACTCTGGCAGCAGATCATGAACATCGAGAACAATCGGCGCTTTTTTCAGTTTAGGGTACACAGCAGAGAAAACAAGGAAGTCGGGCACATTGTGCACATGCACTACATCGTAGGGATGTTCACGGTGTTTACGACGGAGAAACCACGCTGACCGAAAAGCAAAGCGCATTATGCGCTTGACGTAAGTGAACAGTCCCTTCTCGTTTACAGTGCGTTCCTGAATTCGATACACGTTGACTCCGTTGAGTCGTTCGAATTCAGGAAACTCGTCGCCCCGTCGTAAGGCGATCACATCGACAATGTCGCCGCGTTCAGCGAGGGCCGTAGCATATTGCAGAATGCGAGTGTCGCTCTCATAAAAGGCGTAGGCTAGCATGCATACCCGGAGAGGGCGTTCGGGGTGAGGCCCGGACAGGATACTACTAAGGGCATAGTTGCTTTGAATTTCAGGCGATGTGGACGCCATACAATATCTCGCTTTCGTTGCTGCGTTCCAACTCCTCTAATTCTTCCTTCCGGAACAGGCTTCGAGGAGCGCTCAAAGAGTGTGTAATCTCCGGACCTATCTGTGACCACTACTCATCGGCACCAGCCGGCGAGGTCAGGATGGAATAGAAGATCCGCGTCGCGGGAGTGTGGTTTTGGAGGAGCGGGTACTTGGGTATAGAGGCGAAAGTCCAGCTTGAAATAATCCGAGGAACTCTCACCGACAGCGCTTCGCAGCGCGTCTGAGACTTTTTGAGTAAGCAAATCCACGGTTGCTCCGTCGGCGCCGCCGATTTCGGTGAACAGAATACCCAGCTTCGAGCCCTGCTCGTACCAGCCGACGATGTCAGTTTCACGCGTAGAAACGGCAATGGCCGCTGACACGCGCTGCAATACCAGGCCACGCGATTCGGGTCCGGAATAATGCTCTGCAGAGATGAGCACCAGCAAGAATGGCCTGGCGAAGCGTTCCGATCTGCGATGTTCCAGTTGGAGCATCTGTAGAAAGAGCGTTTCTTGAAGCGCCGGGGACTGCAATCGCTTTTCAAAACCCGCAGTCTTGTTATCGATAGGGGCTCTTCCGATCCTTGGTAGCATTAAGGGCTTCACTGTGGCCATACAAACTATCCTTCGGCTGTAGTCCGTGTGGCATTATGCTGGATGCTTCCCACGGCCTGGGTTTTTGTCAAACGCTTCGCGTTGCTGACTCACAGTGAATCTCTGTGGAAAGCTGGCGTTGTCAGATATGTTGCGAAAGCCAGAAACTTGGAGCATGAGAATGCATGCATTCAGCCACCTTGCTTCGGCTACCGTCGTCAGTTATTGCAATTGAAAGACCAAGTGTTTCTTTGCCCGGAAGTTAGTGAATATGTCGGGTGCAGGCGTCAGGAGACGTCAATCTTGGTGAGAACTAGCGGGTAAAGCAGTATGGCTGGAGTGCAATGTCATCATTCCTAACAACATGGCCAAGATGAATGGCGGGTATAGATTTAGTCCGTTTGCTGGCTGGTGTGCAACCATTTGCCTAATCTAAACAACACTATGCATTTGATCTTTTACGGTCAGCCACTCCCAACTTTAGCGTCCGGGGCGCAGACCAGAGGTGCGCTCACGCGGGGTGTTTTGCCGCACAATTATCGATTTTGGGGTTCTTTTAAGAGATAGGAGTGGCAATGGCCTCTGCTACCCAATCAGCTTTCTTTGTATCCGATTGATTTATAAGCGTTTATTGGATATTCATGCTTCGCAGGCCGATATGCGCGGCTATTCAATCTTCGGTTCTCATCTCGCTACTTGACAGACTTTATTCCGAAAGGATCGGCTCAGGAGTCTCTTCTGTTTTTGGCCGCAGCTCTTTGTGGCGATCGAGGAAGCGCACGCAGGTGTTCCAGCGCAGGATTGCGTCGTCGTTGCCGGCTGGACGCAGATGCTCCGCTTCTTCGAAAAAAGCAAGCGCCTTAGCGATCCAGTCGTATACGTAACCGCTGGAGCCGGGACCGTCGGCACTATAGTAGGCCTTGGCGCGGCGCTCCCAGGCGATCCCGGAATAGTAGGCGTGGTCGTATTCGGCTTCGAGACCGGAGATTGCCATCAGGGCGCTTGCGAATGCGCCGGACTCCTGGGGAATCGCGTCTGTAAGAGCGAGGACAAGGCTGATGCGCGCCTGCCGGTTTGCGGGGTCAATTTCGAGAATGTCGTGGCAGATGCTTTCGGCTTCATTGGGTTCGTTGAGCAGGCGATAGCGCTCGGCTTTGGCAAGCGCGGTTTCTACACTGTCGTGCGAAATAGGTTTGAGAGTGAACATCGGATTTCCTCCTTCTTTGTCTGATTTCCCCTGCGCTACAGGATGTGGAAGAGTTGCTTCAGTGGATCGAAGAACTGGTCCACGACGCGTTCTTTGAGTGGGATGATTGCGTTCTCGGTAATCGTAATCGACTCGGGGCAGACTTGTCGGCAACAGGTTGTGATATTGCAGTAGCCAATGTTGTGCCTGCGTCGCAGATCGCTGACGCGATCTTCCGTGTCGAGCGGGTGCATCTCGAGCGCGGCAGCGTAGACAAGCAGGCGCGGGCCAATGAACTCGTCATGCTTATGGTGTTCGCGCAAGACATGGCAGACATCCTGGCAGAGAAAACACTCGATGCACTTGCGGAATTCCTGAACACGTTCGACGTCGGCTTGCTGCATGCGCCATGTGCCGTCGGGGAAGTCGGGTGAGCGCGGCTGGAACTGCTTGATGGTCTTTTTGGCGCGGAAGTTCCAGGAGACATCAGTGACGAGGTCGCGAATCGGTGGAAAGGCGTGCATCGGTTCGAGAATGACCGGCATTTCGAGGTTGATGTCGCTGAGACGCGTCATGCACATGAGTTTCGGCATGCCATTGATTTCTGCCGAGCAAGAGCCGCATTTGCCGGCCTTGCAGTTCCAGCGCACGGCGAGATCGGTCACCTGCTGCGCTTGGATGCGGTGCACAGCGTCCAAAACAACCATGCCCTCTTCGACGGGAGTTGTGTAGTCCTGGAATGTTCCGCCTGCGGGATCTCCGCGCCAGATACGAAATGTCGCCTGGGTGGCCATTATTTCATCTCCTCAATTACGGCCTTTAACTCTTCGGGCATGGGCGCGATGGCGCGCTGTTCGATTTGCATTTCGTCATCCTGGCTCTGTTTGACGACAATGTTGTACTTGCCCCATTCGGTGTCTTTGGTCGGGAAATCTTCTCGGAACTGCGCGCCCCGGCTCTCTTTTCGCAGCAGGGCGGCTCGGGTTACGGCTTCGGAGACAATCATCAGGTTGGCGACGTCAACCGCGGTATGCCAGCCGTTGTTATATTCGCGGTTGCCCGTGATGCCGACGCGCTCGACCCGTTTGTAGAGTTGCGCGATGATGTCCAGTGCCTGTTGCATTTCATTTTCGGTGCGGACAATGCCGACTAGATCCTGCATCTTGTCCTGCAAGTCGTATTGGATTTGATAGGGGTTTTCGCCGGTTGGGCCGCGTTCGAAGGGTGTCAGAGCATCGTTTGCGGTGGACTGCAGATGTTGCTCGTCGATTACTGTTGCGCCGTTGGATTTCGCGAATTCTGCGGCGTAGCGTCCGGCGCGGCGTCCGAAGACGACGAGATCAGAGAGGGAATTGCCGCCGAGACGATTTGCACCGTGCAGTCCCGCGGCTGCTTCTCCGGCAGCAAAGAGGCCCGGCACGGTGGACATCTGCGAGTCTCCATCGACGCGAATTCCACCCATCATGTAGTGGGTTGTTGGTCCCACTTCCATCGGCTCTTTCGTAATATCGAGATCGGCGAGCTGTTTGAACTGGTGATACATGCTGGGGAGCTTACGCTTGATGTGCTCCTCTGATTTTGAGATGTGCTGCTTGATCCAGGAGATGTCGAGGAAGACGCCGCCGTGCGGCGAGCCTCGGCCTGCTTTGACTTCGCGATTGATACAGCGGGCGACGTGATCGCGCGTGAGCAGTTCGGGCGGACGGCGAGCATTCTTGTCGCCTTGCGTGTAACGCCAACCTTCTTCTTCTGTGTCGGCGGTCTGCTCTTTATACAGGTCGGGAATGTCGTCGAACATAAAGCGGCGGCCTTCGCTGTTTCGCAGCACGCCGCCTTCACCGCGCACACCTTCGGTAACGAGGATGCCGCGCACACTAATCGGCCACACCATCCCGGTAGGGTGGAATTGCACGAACTCCATGTCCTGAAGTTCGGCGCCGACGCGGTAGGCCAACGCGAGGCCATCCCCGGTGTATTCCCAGCTGTTGCTCGTGACTTTGAAGGCGCGGCCGATGCCGCCAGTGGCGAGCACGACCGCCTTTTCCTGCCAGACGTGGAAGCGGCCTCTTTCTCGGTCGTATCCGCAGGCTCCTGCGACTCGGCCTGAGTCCATCAGGAGGCTGAGCACAGTGCACTCCATGTTGACTTCCATGCCAGTGTGAATGCCGTGATCCTGCAGTGTGCGAATCATTTCGAGACCAGTGCGGTCGCCGACGTGAGCCAGACGCGGATAGCGATGTCCTCCGAAATTGCGTTGAAGAATTTTTCCGTCTTTTGTGCGGTCGAAGAGCGCGCCCCAGGCCTCGAGCTCGCGCACGCACTCAGGCGCTTCCTTGGCGTGCAACTCGGCCATGCGCCAGTTGTTGAGGTATTGCCCGCCGCGCATCGTGTCGGCGAAATGGACGCGCCAGCTGTCGCGGTCATCCACGTTGGCGAGAGCTGCGGCGATGCCGCCTTCCGCCATGACGGTGTGCGCTTTACCGAGAAGCGATTTGCAGACTACGCCGACTTTCGCGCCGGTGGCTGCGGCTTCAATGGCGGCGCGTAGGCCTGCGCCTCCAGCTCCGATTACCAGGACATCGTAGGAGAACCGTTGGAATTCGGGCATCTACAGGATTCTCCAGTCATGCCAGATACCCATCGAACAGAGGCGGACATAAATGTCGGAGAAGCCAACCCAGAAGAGGCTTGCCCACGCCCACTTCTTATGCGCTCCGTTCAGGCAGCTTACGCAATCGTAGAGTTTGTGCCGCACGGGATGCTCCGAGATGCGATCGAAGGTGCCTCCGATGAGGTGCCGGAAGGCGTGGCATCCGAAGACGTATCCTCCGAGAAGGACGACGTTCACTACCAGAACCAGGCTTCCTACGCCGATGCCGAAGCCATCTGGAAAGCGGAAGGACATGATTGCGTCGTAAACGAGGAAAAACCAGACAATATAGGAGAGCCGCAGAAAATAGCGATGGAAATTCTGCAGGATGAGCGGGAAGCTTCGCTCGCCGAGATAGCTTTTGCGTGGTTCACCCACAGCACACGCCGGAGGATCAGCCCAGAACGACTTATAGTACGCGCCGCGGTAGTAATAACACGTCAGGCGAAAGAGGCCTGGAATCCAGAGCACAAAGAATGCCGGGGAGAACGGCAGAAAGCTCGGATACCATCCCGGCTTCGGGCCCAAAAGCGCGTGCGGAGAGTTGCCAAAAAGCTCAGGCGAATAAAACGGCGAGATATAAGGTCCGAAGGTGTAGTGGCTGTTCTGAAACGCCGCCCACGTGGAGTACACGATAAACGCACTGAAACCGAGAAAGACAACCGTTGGGGAAAGCCACCAGGCATCGCGGCGCGACGTTTGGCCGAACTTGCCATTTTTCCAGACTACGTCGGGAGCTGACATAAGCCCCTCCACGGCAGAGGAACTCACCTAACTCGGCCCTTCCCGCCGTCGGCATCGCATTCTATAGCAAGAGATCAGCCGCTAGCTATATCTCCTTGGGCCGAAGTGAAAAATAAGTTCGACAAGCGGCTATTCGGTCGGTGCATGCAGCCGTAGATCTCCAGAAAGTCGAATCGTGACAATTTCATGCGGGTGAACCTCAACCTGGACTCCACCGGGACGAACGACCAGGGGCTTTTTGTCACGTTCAACGGCGTCTGTTTCAACGGCTTTGCCAATTGCAAGCAACGGGGTGTTGATGTTTACAGTTCGGACTGCTCCACCAAGATCGATCAACCGGATAATCGTTCCATCCCCGTCCTCGGCTGGCTTCCAGGTGTCAAGCACGACGTCTGGATCATCGATGGTCAGGAAGCTTGTTTGTTTGCTGTCCAAAGGACGAGGCAAATCGAGCGCTTTGTCCTGCGATCGAATTTCATCGGTCTCGAAAGGCGTGACTTCTTCCCATCCCATGCGACTCAACGCGACAGCATCGGTAGACGAGGCGCTGGTGACGACAAAGCGGAACTGGAAATCTCCACCTTGAGCGGCGCGATAGTTTGTATGCCAGTAATTGTTCATGGCGTAGGCGAAGACGGTTCCCGGACGCTGACCGAATTCTGTAGGCCACTCACCTCTGTTTATGTCTCCCAGCGTGACGAGTGGAGTATCGAGGGGCATAACGCTCCCGGACACTCCTTCCTGCTGTACGGAAACCCAGTGCTGCACAGAGAACCACTCATGCCCGGCGCCCGGATACATGTCCTTGGAAGGGTCCACAACTCCATTCTGAATTTCGTACTGAAATTGAGGATGGCTCATGGCGAAGGGAAAGGCGAAGTATACGGCTTCTTTGGTAAGTACTTCTTTCTTGGTGATCTTTTCCGCGAACTCAATTTTCTTCTCATTTTCGAAGAGGCGAATTTCGCTGGCGATCTTGGGCGTGTTCTCCGCAGAACTTTCGAGGCGCGCGCGCCACCCGTAAGACGTGTGTTCGACCGAGATGAGACGTCCCTGGACAGAGGAATGAATTTGCAGTTCGGGCTTTGGCGAAACAATACGGTACTGCAGGACGCTGTTCGGCTCTTTGTCGCCGCCAGTTACATAAAGATATTGGCCAAAGCGATAGGGGCTGCTTTGATCGACAAGCTCTTTCTGCAACTGTTTGTCATAGATGCTTCGCACTGAGCCCGAGGACGGGTCGAGTTCTACTCGGTAGTAAGGGCTCTCGATAGTTGTGCTGTTGGCTGTCTCAGGAGCGCCTGGAGTTTTGGTAGACCGGCGCAGGTAGTAAACCTTGTATCCAACCGGTGGTACTTGCTTTGCGACAAATTCGACCCGGCGAAAATCATTCCCATCCTGCACGACAGAATATGGAACCGGTTGCTCCGTCGCTCTGTCTACCATCTCATAGCCTTTGTCCACGTCGATATTGACGATTCCATCTCGCTGCCAGTTGAGCGGATTGAAGACAATGACACTGCCCACACCCGCCGCGATGGAGTCAGCCACGCTGGCCATGCTGCTGCGAAGGAGATGATCCCGCAAACCTGCAGCCGTAATAGCGCGCGAATCCTTGACACGTAGTTGTTCGGTCGCTTCGCGGCTGGCAGGATCGGATACGCTGTTCCAGGAAAGCCACGTGTGCTCATCCATCAGAACCATGCTGTTCCACATCTGGTTGAGGGCATCGTGATCGACAGCGAGACGCGGATTGACGAGTGCGCTGATGGTCGCCAGTTTTTCCGCTGAAGGTCCTCGGCTTTCGTTTTCGCGTTCCAGCGCCGCGTAGAAAGCATCGGAGCCGATACCATCTTCCCAGTACGGTCCGCCATCTCCACGGATGGTGGGGATGTTGTCGCCAAACTGCTTGGCGATCTCGGCGAGAGCATCGTGAAAGCCGGAGTATTGCACATGCGGGTAGGCGTAGAGAGCATTCCACTGGTCGGCAAGCTCTGCCTGTTGAGGAAACAGGTCCGTGTTCTCAACCTGCGTGCCGAAAAGTATGGCTGCGTGTGCCTGATAGTTCGGGCGCTGATACATCTGCAGGAAGACCGGCAAGATTTCCTCTCCCGTCTCAGGAAGAGGAGGCAGGCCGAAAAGAAACTGCATCTGCATGTAGTGCCGCGAATACCAGAAGAGCACTTTCTTTCCGTCAGGACCTTCCCAGTACATAGGCGAATTCTCATTCAGGTGGCCCTGCAGCAGAACCGGAGCGCGATCGTTGTTGCTTCCGGCAAGAAAATATTGCATACCTGCAGCTGCCAGCACCGATGCGTAGGACCATGAATATGACGGAACATCTGTGATGTTGGCGTAGTTAAGAGGCGTTTTGTAAGTCCGGCTGAAGTTCGCGCTTGGATACAGCGAACGGATGAGCGTTTCCGCAGTAGGAAAGCCAGTAAGTACATTGCTGTACTGGGCAGGAATGTAGAGCTGCTCGTGCTGGATGGCCTGTATGACACGGTCTTTTTCTGTCGCGGTTCTTGTCTTGAGATATTGCTCCAGATTCCACGAGCCATCCGTGCTGAAGCGGAAGGACGGATGCTTCGCCGTCAGATCCATCGCCTCGTCGAGAATACGGCTCTGAATGGCTGCGACTTTGGCCTGGTAGTCCGAGTAACCCACGTCGAGGTGAACGTGCGGAACCAGAAATAGCGTCCATTTCTTTTGTGGCTGGATGGTCTGATTGAAGTGCGCGCTGTGACCGTTGAGAGTCACGGTAAGAGACGCTGGCGTATTGGCTGGAAATTCGGGTACCGCTATGTGAAAGCGTTCTTCGCCGAAATCCTGATTCGCGTGCAGGGAATTGCCGAATTGGTAACCTGCGACCTTGAACAAAACCTGTCCGGACCGGGGGCGTTCGCCATAGCGGACAAAAACATCTACCTGTTCTGCGACGGAGCTTCCCATTTGCCGATAGAAGATTGTGGGTTCAGCATGCGCCGTCGACGCGGCAGGCAAAGACTGCGATGAGTCCAGTTCTATTGCGTCATAGTTGAACCCGGCGTCGGGAACGCCTTTATCCGCTATTGAGACAGCTTGCAGTGTGATGGTATTTGCGCCTTCGCGAAGATAGCTTCCGGGAAAATCGAATTCAGCCGTGGCATGCGAATATGCCGGAAAGAACGCAGCTATGGTGTCGCCCATGCTGTAATCGAGCTCTGGATGCAGATAAAACGTGCCCATGCGCCCATTGATGGAGACGCGCAGGGCGGGCACGCTGGAATGCTCGATCAGCAAAGAAACGCGAAGACGATACGCTGGTGAGGCTTTAGTCGCCAGAGAAAATTGAATCGCGCGTGGTCCAGACGCCGGATCTGAATGGCCATCTGAGAAAGCGGCAGGCGCGTAGCCGTACCAGTTCTTCTCAGAATGATCCGCGCCAATGATGAAAGTTACAGGCTTTTGGGGTGAGCCATCGGCGAATTCTGCAGAGGAACGATCAAATGTTCCGACACTCCATACGGTGTTCTCCGTCTGCCCTTCGGCAGAGAGGCATACAGCCATAAACAAGACAAAGAAAAAGCTCACGAACTTGGACTGCATCAGAACTCCGTTATGGTAGCGATTCCACCAGCGTCTAATGGTAAACCGCGCTTCTCATCTGTACAAACTTACGAATGCCCAAGAGAACTATGGGAATTAATCACCATCCATTCGTGCACATAGCTCACTTGATCTGAAAGAGAACCTCAAGCTTGCGAATCGCGCGGAGCATATCGCTCAGTGCCGTTTTTCCGATCGCTTCCTCAAACTCTTTCTGCAGTTTGTCAAAAGCACCGATGACTCGCAGCGCGCACTTTTTCCCTTGGGGCTTGAGAGTGAGTTGGTAGGCCCGTGCATCCTCCGGATCGATCTTTCGCTGCAGAAGTCCCTTTGCCTCCAGCGACGAGATGCAGTGGCTCACATTTCCCCGGGTTGTTCCAAATGTATCCGCCAGCTGTGATGGTTTGACCGGACGCGGGGCCTCGAAGAACATCGCCGCCAGGACAAGCCCCTCCAGAAAGCTAAGCCCGTCGGCTGCAAGCACCTGTGCTGTGAGTGATTCGAACCGCCGCGCCGCCCGGTTCACGGCAAACATGGGACTTTCCTGGAGAAATGCATCGATGCGCATGAACGATTCCTTAATAATTTACTAAATAAACTATTAAGAACAATATCAAATCATGGTTGCATCGCAGCTCTTCAATGAGCAGGATGACAGGTGAATGAGGAAACCCGTCTTTGAGCGTTGACACTTACCTGGCAAGTGCCCTGCATCTTTATCGTCTTCCGCTATTCGATCTCCTGTATCAGGCACATTCAGTCCATTTACGCTTTCACGAAGTGCAGGACATACAGCGCTGCGTCCTCCTCTCGATCAAAACCGGCGGATGTCCGGAGAACTGTGGCTATTGTTCGCAATCGGCGCATCACAAAACCGGTCTGGAGCGACAACCCCTGTTGTCGGTGGACGATGTGCTGGAGGCGGCGGCCCAGGCAAAGCAGGCAGGAGCACACCGGTTTTGCATGGGGGCCGCATGGCGACAGGCTCCGGAAGGAGAACAGTTCGACCGCGTCCTCAGCATGGTTCGTGGAGTGAAATCGTTGGGACTGGAGGCGTGTGTCACGCTCGGCATGCTGACACTTTCTCAGGCCGAACAACTCAAAGATGCTGGACTGGATGCATACAATCACAATCTCGATACCAGTCGCGAGCATTATCCCAAAATCGTCACAACGCGGAATTATGATGACCGCCTGGCCACTCTGCGCGCAGCGAGGCAGGCAGGATTGAGCCTTTGCAGCGGCGGCATTCTCGGTCTGGGTGAGAGCGTCAGAGATCGCTGCGCCATGCTGGCAGAGCTTGCCGCACTCGATCCCCAGCCCGAAGCGGTGCCCATCAATTTATTGATGCCCGTAGCTGGTACTCCCCTTGAGAATGCGCCCGCTGTCGAGGTCGTAGATTTAGTGCGAACCATCGCCGTGGCGAGAATCCTGATGCCCCGCTCGCGTGTCCGGCTCTCCGCCGGGCGGATACACTTGTCGCAGGAAGCCCAATTGCTTGCTCTGTTTGCCGGAGCGAACTCGATCTTTATCGGCAACAAGCTTCTTACGACTCGAAACACAGATGCCTCAGGGGATTCTGCCTTGTTCGCCTGTCTACAGGGAGAAACCAACTTAGAAACAGCTTCAGATGCAAGAAAGTAATGACATGCTGGAAGCTCGTATTCGCAAGAGGCTGGAAGATCTTGAGCAGAACGGACTTTCACGAAAGCTTGTGCCACCAACTGGCATCGATTTTTCCTCGAATGATTATCTTCAGTTTGCCTCCCATCCCAAACTGAAGGCTCGTATGTCTGCCGCAATCATGGAAGAAGGTTGCGGATCGACCGGATCGCGACTTTTGCGTGGAGAACGAAGTTGCTTTTCTGCGATTGAGCGGCGCTTCGCCGCCTTTAAGTGCACCGAGGCTGCTCTTTACTTCGGCAGTGGATACGCGGCCAATCTGGCTGTACTCTCCACATTCTTGGAAGACGGCGATGTAGTTTTCTTTGATCGTCTCAACCACGCCAGCCTGATCGACGGAATGAAGATGGGGAAAGCGCGCAAAGTCATCTTTCCGCACAACGACCTCACGGCATTTCGACATTATCTGGATTCAATCGCTACGACTGGTCAACGATTCCTGGTCGTCGAATCGTTATTCAGCATGGATGGCGATATCGCTCCGCTTAAGGAATATGCGGCATTGTGCCGAGAAGCGGGAGTAGCCTTAATTATCGATGAAGCTCATGCGGTCGGGATCTATGGCGAGCACGGCACAGGACTGATTGAAGCTGCTGGGATTGCCGATGATGTGTTTCTCTCCGTCAATCCGGCGGGTAAAGCACTGGGGTCGGCAGGAGCGTTTGTAGCAGGTCCCGCATGGGCGATTGACTATCTGGTGCAACGTGGACGCACCTTCATTTTCTCTACGGCTCAGCCTCCGGCAGTGGCAGCCGCGCTAGATGCCGCGCTTGACCTGGTTGAAGAAGCTCCTGAGATTCGCCATCAATTACAGGTCCTGGCGAAATCTTTACGGGGAATGCTGGCTGATCAAGGATTGAATGTGACTCGCACAGGATCTCAGATTATTCCTGTTCTTTTGGGCGCAAACGCTCGCGCGGTTGAGGTAGCCAGAGCTTTGCAGTCGGCTGGGTTCGATGTGAGAGCGATCAGGCCCCCAGCAGTCCCGGAAGGTACTGCGCGGCTGCGAATCTCGGTGAATACCGGTCTGGATGAGATAACACTGCGAAATTTTTCGCAGTGTCTCGAAACAATTCTGCATGAAGTAGAGGTGCAATGACCGGCCTATTTATCACTGGAACGGATACAAACATCGGAAAGACAACAGTCAGCGCGGCGTTGCTTCATCGCTATCGAAAGACAGCGGACCTCTGCTATTGGAAGCCGATACAAACCGGCTTCCCCGGCGATGATGATACTGCGACTTTGCAGTCCCTTGGGTTTTGCTCCGATCGGGAGATCTGCTTAGAGGGTATTCGACTACCACGGCCTCTATCGCCGCACTTGTCCGCACAGTATCACGGCATAGAAATTGATATTGGAACATTGGTACACCAAGTAAAAGCAAATGCGAATGAGCGCAGTTGGATCGTGGAAGGCGCAGGCGGGTTACTGGTGCCTTTAAACGCGGGGCAGTTCATGATCGACTTCATATCGGCACTTGGTCTGCCAGTTCTTGTTGTTGCGGGCTCTCAAGTGGGAACAATCAATCACACGCTTCTGACTCTCGCGGCATTGCGATCAAGGCTCATTCCTGTCATAGGGATCGTGATGACCGGAGAGCCAAATGCGGATAATCGACGCTCCATTGAGGTCTACGGCAACGTTCCCGTGCTGGGAGAGATGCCGCGCTTCCCTGTGCTGACTGCAGAAATCCTGGCTGATTGGGCATGCACACATCTCGATCCGAACGATTTATTGGAATCTCTCCTGTGACGAGCCGATGACAATCGACAACCCGGATACGCATGTAATGAGTAACGAAGCGATGGACTGGCAGCAAGTGGATCGCTCGTATCTTTGGCACCCGTATACGCAAATGAAGACTGCTCCATTACCCGTGCCTATAGCGCGCGGAGAGGGGGTCTATCTATATACGCCAAGCGGCGACCGCATCCTCGATGGCATTTCATCCTGGTGGGTCAACATTCATGGACACAGTCATCCCTACCTGAACGAGGCACTGGCTCGACAGGCAATGCAGCTGGAACACGTGATGTTCGCGGGATTTACCCATAAGCCGGCAGCGGTCCTCGCAGAGCGCCTGATTCAGGTTTTGCCTGCGGGATTGAAGCGCATCTTCTATTCCGACAACGGTTCGACGGCGGTCGAGGTAGCGCTGAAAATGGCCATGCAGTTCTGGCGCAATCAAGGAGACGACAAGCGACGCACTTTTGTTGTTCTTGATCACGCGTACCACGGCGATACGGTAGGAGCGATGTCGGCAAGCGCTGAGTCTGCGTTCACGGAGCCGTTCAAGCCGATATTGTTTTCCGTGGCGCGTGCGCACGCACCCTACTGCTTTCGTTGTCCAGTCTCGCTTGATCCAAACAGTTGCAATATTGACTGCCTGGCCCGTCTCGAGACGATATTGTCTGCACAGCAGGACACAATCGCCGGAGTACTAGTCGAGCCAATGCTGCAGGCTGCAGGAGGCATGATCGTATGGCCGCAACAATTCCTGCAAGGGGTTCGCAGACTGTGCGATCGATTTGGCGTTTTGATGATTGCCGACGAAGTCCTGACGGGATTTGGCCGCACCGGAAAGATGTTCGCCTGCGAGCATGCCGGTATAAGCCCGGATCTGATTTGCCTCTCCAAGGCGCTTACCGGTGGTTACATGCCTCTAGGTGTCACTGCGGCGACGGAAACAATTTACGAAGCATTCCTGAGCGACGATCGCCGCAAGACATTCTACCATGGCCATTCGTTTACCGCGAATCCTCTCGCTTGCGCCGTGGCAATAGCGAG
The DNA here is from genome assembly GCA_015655315.1 of Terriglobales bacterium. Taxonomy (GTDB): domain Bacteria; phylum Acidobacteriota; class Terriglobia; order Terriglobales; family Acidobacteriaceae; genus Alloacidobacterium. Next base: position 1,952 of record JAATFH010000513.1, on the reverse strand, counting down.
CCTGGATTTACTTCATCAGAATCAATCCCTTGAACGAGTCAGGTCGCTCGAAGCAATCTTTCGTTCGAGAAGGACATCCCTGCAATCGCATCGTTACGTGGGTGACGTTCGCATTTTGGGCGGTGTGATCGCGCTGGAGCTCGTGCGTGACAAGGATACCCGTGAAGCTGGCGGCTATCTGGATCGCGTGGGACCTGAGTTGGCAAGGATATTTTTGGATCGTGGATTATTGTTGCGGCCATTAGGCAATGTCCTCTACTTTATGCCGCCCTATGTCATACGCGATGACGAGGTGCATTGGGTATTGGATCAGATCGATGATGTCCTCAACTGTTGGCAATGGCCGAAGTCATGAAGACGACCCCGAAGGCAATCCGTGTATGTTCAAAGTAAAAGTGGCGGGTATTGGGACGTCGATACCGCAAAGCCGCGTCCATAATACGGAAATTGAGCAGCGGCTTGGTCTGCCTCCGGGCTGGATCGAAAGAAGGACCGGTATCCTCTCTCGTCCGATTGCCGACGAGAGTGTAGCAACCTCAGACCTGGCAGTCGACGCCGGAGACCAGGCCTTGCGGGCAGCTGGTGTGCAGCCTGCTGAGATAGGTTTGCTGCTCCTTGCCACCAGCACTCCCGATCATCTTCTCCCCCCGACAGCTCCACTGGTGGCGCATCGATTATCGCTTGTCCATGCCGGAGCAATCGACATGGCAGGCGCTTGTTCCGGGTTTCTCTACGCGCTCGCCATGGGAAGCGCCTATGCACAGGCCATCCAGAAACCAGTGCTGATCATTGCGTCCAACATCCTGTCGCGCCGCGTGGATCCATTCGATCCAATGACAGCCGCATTGTTTGGCGATGGAGCGGGAGCCGCCGTTTTGGTGCCGGATAGTCATCCCCATGTCTTAAGTGTCCATCTCGGAGCCGACGGGTCGAGCTACGATTCCATCCAGGTTCCGGCAGGAGGCACACGAGAGCCAATTACGGCTGCCGGAATTATTGAGGGCCGTCATTTTGTGGCGATCGACAAGGGCGCAGCGCTCTTCCGAAATGCCAGCCGCAAGATGGCAGAGGCGGGATCGCAGGCCCTGTTGCAGGCAGGCCTGGACGCGCGCGACATCGACTGTTGGATTCCACATCAGGCGAATCTCAGGCTGATTCGTGAAGCGGGAAATATATTGGGGATTTCTGCGGAACGCACCATTACAGTTCTCGATCGATATGGAAACAGTTCGGCGGCGACAATTCCAATTGCACTGGCCGAAGCTCTTGCGTCTAACAGGATTCGGCCGGGTAATTTGATACTGTTGACAGCAGTAGGAGCCGGGATGACCAATGCCGGGGTGGTGCTTCAATGGTAGATGCGCTCCCGCAATAAAATGGATTGTCACCTACTGTTCCATGCAGATTCTGACGACTCGATTGGTAACGGACGCTTCGAATCCTAAAATAATCGCTTTATGTTGGGAATATTCTCGATCGTGCGGCGTTCTATAAGGTAGATGGAAGTGCGCCGGTCCTACAAAAGCTAATTTTCTTGGGCGAACTTGATGGCTCTCAAATCATTGACGGTCCGTAAAAGCATGTAAACAGTATCATTTACTGCTTCCGTCACAATTTAGACACCTGAGCGGTTGACCGTGGAGGGGTGCGAAATGAAGGGTTGCGACGATCAGAATATTCAGCTCTATCTAGATGGAGAACTGCACGGGAAGAATCTAGAAGAATTTTGCGGTCATTTAAAAAAATGTACCGTATGTGTGCAAGAACTAAAGACGGAAGAGGAACTTATTTCTCTTTTGCATCGAACCAGGCCACTGTATCCCGCTCCGGAGGCTTTGCGTCGCCGGATTTCATCGGAACACGCCATGGCACGACTTACAGGAAAAAAAAACTAAAGCAAAACCACAAACTAAGACCATCGACTTAGCCATCTGTTCTCCTGACTTTTGATT
>JAATFH010000460.1 GCA_015655315.1 Terriglobales bacterium | reverse complement strand
GGCTGTCTTCGTCAGCGCGGGAACATGAAGCAACGCGGCGAAGTTTTCAGTGGTGGCAGCTTCGCTTCCTCCAACGACCCGCGCGTTCACTTCGGGCTTGGAGACGCCGCAATCATCGATGCAGTCGAGATTCACTGGCCGAGCGGCGCTCTGGAAAAGATCAGTATTTCTGCCGTGGACCGCATCTACAGTGTTGAAGAGGGGAAAGGGATCACCGCTTCGCTTTGCACGACCTGCGAGGCAGGAAAAGGGCCGGAACTAAAGTGATGCAGGCGATCTTCAGGGCCAAAGTTCTACTCGCTGCCTGGATCGTCATCTGTTCTGCGATGGCTGGAGCGCAGCAGCAACCGACAACCGCAACTCCGGTCCGAAACGCCGACGCTGCATGCGCCAACTGTCATCGCGAAATTTTCGAAAAGTATCTGGCTACACCCATGGCGAACGCCAGCGGCCACGCGTTGGATAAATTTCAATCCGGTACGCTCAACCACAAGCAGTCAGGAATTACGTATCAGCTGGTCAGTCGCGATAGGCAGGCATCCCTCAGCATAAGAGATGCGCACGACTCGAACGCAAATCAAGAACGCCAGCTCGACTATTTTCTCGGCTCCGGTCATCTCGGCATCACCTATCTCTACTCTGTGCATGGTTATCTATTCGAATCTCCAGTCGCGTACTATGCCGCATCGCGCTCCTACGACATGAAGCCGGGGCTTGAATCGATTACGGAAATGCCGCCGGCTCTGCCAATGCAGGCAAGTTGCCTGCGCTGTCACATGAGCGCAGTGCAGCAGAGTGATCCGGGAACAATCAACCACTACTCCGGACTGCCTTTCCTGCACGCAGGCATCACCTGCGAAGCCTGTCACGGAGATACGCAACAGCACGTGGTGACTGGAGGCAAAGCCTCGGTTACCAATCCGGCGAAGCTGGACGCCGACCGGCGCGACTCAATCTGCATCAGCTGTCATCTCGAAGGCGACGTTTCTGTCGAGCGTGCCGGACGATCAGCCATCGACTACAAGCCGGGCGATTCTATCTCCAGCTATCTTTCGTTCTTTGTTTACGAGGGGAAAGACGCAACGCGGCGCGGTGTCAGTGAAGTAGAGCAGTTAAGCGTGAGCAGGTGCAAGCGTATCAGCGGCGACAAGATGTCCTGCACCAGTTGCCATGATCCGCATTACACGCCGTTGCCGCAGGAGCGGGCTGCTTTTTATCGCGCGAAATGCGTGGCGTGCCACAACGGCGCGTTTGCTGCATCGCATCACTCTGAAAATCCTGATTGCACGAGTTGCCACATGCCGCGCAATGGCGCTGAGAATATTCCTCACGTTGCGTGGACGGATCATCGCATCCGGAAAATTTCTGACGAGTCCGAGTCCATCAAGAATCTGGGCGAGGGAGAGACGCTCACTCCGATCTTCTCTCCTGCCACCATAAAGCGTGACATGGCCCTCGCTTACTACCAGGCCGTGCTGGAAGGGAATTTCGTCCTGCAGCAAAAGGCGTATCAATCTCTCGAAGAACTAAGAATGGAAATTTCAGTAGATAAGGAAGCGTTGAATGCTCTCGGTATCGAGAGTGAAAAACGTGGAGAGTACAAGCAGGCAGCAGAGATATTCGAAACAGTTCTGAAACTCGACCCACAGAACCTGACAGCGCTCTCGAACCTTGGCACGCTACGAGCAAAATCCGGCGATCTCCAGGGGGCAATGGCGCTCTGGCGTCCTGCATTCGCACGTAACGAGGATGTCGTAGGACTGGCAAAGAACCTGGCGCAGGTGCAGTGCATGACGGGTGATCCGGTTTCCGCGCGCGCAACGCTGGAGAAGACAATGCAATACAGCCCCGGTCTTCAGGACGTGCAGCAGATGATGGCTCAGTTGCCATCCTGTGCCGGGACAAAACAATAGAATGGTTGGATGACGATATGACGAGACGAGCAAATTGCGGCAAGTTACGCTGGCGTATCCGCTTGCTGGCACTCTGTCTCATCGGCGCATCGTTGAGGTTGCCGGCGCATGCGCAGCAAACTGCCACGGCTGGCAGGTCTGACCCTTTCCAGTCCGTTCACTTTCTTCTCGATGTTGCGCAATATGAGCAGGCCGAGAAAGCTCTCCGCGCCTATCTGGAGACAAATCCAACTTCCGCCGAGGGACATTTCCTGCTTGGCTATACGTTGTTTCGCGAGCAACGCGCTAAGGACTCGCTGGCAGAGTTCACGGAAGGCGCGAAATACCAGCAGCCCCCGCCATCCGATCTTAAAACCGTTGCTGCCGACTACGTTATTCTCGGCGGCTTTGCGGATGCGGACAAATGGCTGACGCTCGTCACCAATGAAACACCGCAGGATCCGGATGCATGGTATTTGCTGGGCCGGACCAAGTACAACGAGAACCGCTTCGAGGAGGCCATCCAGTGTTTCCAGCGAACTCTCAGCCTGCGCGCGAACGACGTCAAGGCTGAGGACAATCTCGGCTTGTCCTATATGGGCCTCAACCGTTCAAACGAAGCGAAGACGGCCTTTGAAAACGCCATCGCCTGGCAAAAAGATTCACCTGTAAAAGACGCGCAGCCTTATCTGAATCTGGGAGGTTTGCTCGTGGACCTGGACCAGGCATCGCAAGCGCTGCCCTATCTGCAACAAGCGGTGGCGCTGGCTCCGCGTAATCCAAAAACGCATGAACAACTGGGCCGCGCCTACGATTTGCTGAAGATGCCGGATCTGGCGCAGCGGGAAATGGAGCAGGCAATCGCGCTGGCGCCTGAAGTCCCTGGCCTTCACTTCAGGCTGGGCCAGATCTATCGGCAGCAGGGCAAGCGGGAGCTGGCGCAACAGCAATTCGACATCTGTGCGAAGCTCACCAGTACACATTCATCGATCGAAACACCGAATCCGGCGCGGTAGGACTGAAGTACGAAACCGGCGTTATATAGTGAAACCAATCCGCATTTATATCCGTCTGTGGCACAAACACTCGCTGCATATTTTCAGGAGGAACGATCATTGAACCTGCTTCCACGAAAGCTGGCGACGCTGTCATTTGGAGCACTACTGCTGGGCGCACACATCGGCGCTGTTGCACAGGACAAGAAGCCGGACGACACGGCAAAGAACGAAAGCAAGCAGCATGACGGCGACAAAGATCAACAGAACATTCCGCCAGAGAAGAATTCCGTCACGCATCACGACATGACGCTCGATGGCAAGACCATCCATTACACGGCAACTGCTGGAACGCTGCTGATCCGCGATGAGGAAGACAAGCCATACGGCAGCATCTTCTATATCGCCTACACGCAGGATGGCGTCGATCCCAAAACGCGCCCTGTCACTTTCCTCTATAACGGTGGGCCCGGCGCGGCAACATTGTGGCTGCATATGGG
>JAATFH010000055.1 GCA_015655315.1 Terriglobales bacterium | reverse complement strand
TGTAACAGCCTCGTCCCTTACCCACTTCACCAAGGCCCGAGCCGCAGGCAAGCACTTCAGATTCGCAGCTCGTCCCCCCTTTGTCGTAGGCATCGACGGAGTGGGAAGATTTGACGATGGCAGACGAGTCTATTTTCTCTTTCCAAGAATTCCCTTCGGAGGAATGGCTGAACGAACAGTCGTGCATTCCTCGCGTTGCATTCCTGTTCCTGCCAGCGTGGATGACATTACCTTGGCTGCCATAGCAGACCCGGGAATGGCGGCATGGGCCGCGCTCGAAGCGCGCGGGAAGTTGATGCCCGGAAAGACAGTTTTGGTCAACGGAGCAACGGGATCTGCGGGCAGAATCGCCGTTCAAATCGCAAAGCATCTCGGAGCAAGTAAAGTTATAGCTACCGGGCGAAATCTAGGAACCCTAAATGCTTTGTTGTCAATTGGAGCCGACGAAGTGATTCCGTTGGATCACGTCGGCAAGGCCCCGGAGGATGGATTTCAAAAGCAATTTGAGTGAAGGATTGATGTCGTGCTCGACTATCTCTGGGGTGCAAGTGCCGAGCAAATACTTGCGGCGGCAAGTGCGGCTAAAGGGACTACACCCATTCGCTTCGTTCAGATTGGAACGACGAGCGCACCCGATATTACGCTTTCCGGGACGATCCTGAGGTCTTCTGCCATTCAGATGATGGGTAGCGGAATTGGAAGCATTGCTTTAGAGGATATCATTCTGATTCTTTCCAGTCTGATGCAGGCTGCATCCGAGGTTGGTTTTCAAATAGAGACAAGAGAGCTCTTCCTAAGCCAAATTGAAGAAGCGTGGTCTACCGAAGGCGCAACTCCTCGACTTGTTCTGACCATGAACGCGCCATAGCTTAGAAACGGAGTTAAACCGCTTCATCGGTTAACACGAGAGCAATTCTGCTGCCTCCAGGCTTTACCGCATCGAATAACAGAAAGAGAACGAACATCGTTCTTTCGGACCTCCCCCGGAACGACCTTTCGCTGCCGTATCCGTGTTCAACAAACGTCTGCTGAACGTATCGCATCCGGGAGCGAGCAATCGCTGCAACCAGCCGGGATCTAAAGCCCGCTATTACCGCCGGTACTTTCCGTGTCGATTTATTCTTCCGCCTGAATGTTTTTCCGGTTCCTTGTTCCCCCTTTGCGGGATCGCCGCGAGGATATACCGATTCTTTTGGAACACTTCATCTATCGCTTCGGCGGGCAGATGAGAAAGAAAGTGATCAAAATAGAAAAATCCCTCGATATGGTGTGCGCATATTCGTGGCCAGGAAATATTCGAGAGCTACAAATGTGGTCGAACGATCTATGGTTCTATGTGAAGGCGATACCTTCATGGTCGACGACCACTGGTTACTCCCAGAATTGCAAAACCAGCTTTCTCGTGCCTTCAACGTCGGAGTCGAGTAATTTGAAAGGTCCGCCATCGAGGAGGCGCTGGGGAAGCGCAACGGCAAGATAAATCGACCTTTGGGGGCTGCCGCTGTGTTAGGTATTCCTCCAACGACTCTCGAATGGAAGTTGAAAGCTCTTGAAATCAATAAGCACGTTTTCAAGTGTGGTTGACTCCGATTTTAAGATTTAGCCCAAAGTTTCCAGGTAATCGTGCACAAACGATGGAAGCGCATTCAAAACTTATGCAACGGTAGGTCTATTCATTAGTGGCACCCTCCAGGATCGGTGCAGCGGTTGCCCTGACTAGGTCGCCAGCAAACAACAGTTTGTTACGACCGTTCGCTTGGGGCGGTCCTGCTCAACTGCCCGCCGTCGGAACAAACGGCGTGTCTCCCTTGTTGAACGGCGCATCTTTGAGGCCAAGCATGTCTTGTGCGCGCGTGTTTTACGCGTTCGTCGCAGCGCTGCCGACACCCTTGACAGGTTCCGACCGGCCCTGCCACAAGGCCGCATGAAGCGAGATACTTAAACGAAGAAGAAAATTGGGAACCTATCGCATTGCCTCTTGGAGTTGATGCGGTGCGGGCGGTCTGCATTATAGATCCCCCATTTTGTCGCATTCTGCGACTTCTTTTTCTTGTAGGCGCAGATGAAGCAAGGCAGGCTTGGTTCAAAGAGCTTGAGTGAGGAGGTGCCAACTCTGCCTTTGCCACAGCTGAGAACAAGGATGTGACATTGTTACAGCTAGGAAGCCCGCGCCCTCTGATACTGAGATTTCGAACGCTTTAGATCTCCGGCGCCGAGGTTTGACTGTTGCCTGTCGGGGTCTCTCCACTTGCGCACCTCGACGCTGGTGCCAAAGTGCAGCTTGGATGTATCCGCGCGATATGCACAGCCTGCTCTTTGCTGGCGCAGTCGAAGAAGACGAGGCTGCTGAAGTGGGGTCGCTTGCATCTCCATGAGGGACAATTTTGTTTCCATCTCCAGAGATGTTCGCCGCTGTCTCTCCAAGAGGCCGATCGAGCTTGATCTCTATCTCAGTAACTTGCTTTGTCCAGGCCGTGATCTCAACGTGGCGCTGCTGTCATAGGTTAAGTAGCATTTGGAGTTGGTATGGAAGAGTAGGACATGTGTTTCATGGTCTGGCGGGTTGGGAGGGACGGGATTGCGATAAGATGGGCTGAACAAGACAGGCGAGGCAAAGGAACAGGGAATATCTGGATGGTCCTCCTACGGGTAGTGAAGACCAAGCTCTGTTTATAAGGGATAGCTATATCCATATACGATTGACTCGGATTTCCAGTCAGGTGATGAGGAAATCGAAGAGTCGGTTTCTCAATAGTTATCGTGGGAGGCGCAACGCTGAACACGTGATGACAAATAACTTGAATACTCTAAGCGGCAAGTTTGACTAATGTCAACATAGATGTCGGCAAATAATTAGGCGTGTTTGACGAAGAGAGACTTTCTGGAGGATTAGAACCGAGGAGGCAGCTTTGAAAGGAGAGCGGTAGCCAATTCGCGGAAATACAGCTCGACAGAGTCTTCCACGTCGGATATGGGCTGCGTCAAAATTGTCTCCAGATACTTGACGTGTTTTTGATACCGCGTCTCAATGGGCATTTGGCTTGAGTATGCTCGAGCCAACATGAAAATAAACGGATTCATAATATTGCTGAGTGTATTTTCAAGTGTAGCCCGATTCGACAATTTCCAAATCGTCTGATGAAAGTGCATGTCTGCGTCAAGAAACGCCTCATTATCGTTCTTGGCAGCCGCGGCCTGCATCTTCTTAAGGGCGCTCCGTAGGGAGCGCTCGGCTTCCGCATTCATCTGCTGGCGCAAATAGCGGACACAAAGCGCTTCCAGCTTACTACGCATACTAAAAATAACTTCGATAGAAGCTGCGGAAATATCTCGAATGAAGGTGCCTCGGCGGGCAACACTCACAAGCAGTCCATCCCGTTCTAATCGCAGAAATGCTTCCCGTACCGTGCCGTGGCTGCATTTTAGCTGTTTGGCGACATCCTCTTCAATGATTCGCTCCCGCGATTTCAATGCTCCCTGGTAAATGGCCTGTCGAATATGTTCTTCGACTCTCTCCGTTGCCGTCAGAGGTCGAGGTTCTTTTTTTTTACGCATATAGAGGCTCATTTTAGCCAAATCGGCAAAATCAGCTATTTGCTGACTATATACAACTCGGCATTTTACTCAAGGATCTCTCGAAGTATGTTTTGCATGAATGTCGTCACTAATGTTGACATTTTTGTCTTGACACCAATTATTTCGCGGGTTTAGTTTGCCGATGCAATCGTTTCAATCTACCGTCTGCGGGTCGATTGCGCTTCGCGGTGAACAATTTGGGAGGAGTGAAAATGAGATCTCGATCCCTGATACCATCGATCAGCACGGTTCTGATCATTTTTCAATGCTTAGTACGACTTCAAGGTCAATCCGTTTCAGGGTCGATTAATGGAGACATTACGGATCCAGTAGGCGCCTCGGTACCATCGGCTCGGATAGTTGCGACCAATGTGCAGACAGGCGTTTCGTCGTCTACCAGTAGCAACAGCTCGGGATATTTCAGTATTCCAAACCTGATCGCCGGGACATATAACGTTGTCATTTCCGCCCCCGGGTTCAAGGAACTATCGCGTTCTGGCGTTCATGTAGATATCGGAGCAGTAGTCCGACTTGATTCGCGGCTCGAAGTCGGAAGCGTGCAGCAAAAGATCGTGGTCAGCGGCGATGCGCCTCAACTCCAGACCGATAAGGTTGAGATCGGTCTTACGATTGAATCGAAGCAATTGGTAGACCTTCCGAGCGAAGGAAGAAACCCAACGGCCTTTGCTGCATTACAGGCAGGAGTTGTGATGAGCACCGGCAACGAGGGCGTTCCAAGCGCTTCTGGATCTGCAAGTTACTCGTTCCAGGCCAACGGTCAGCGTGCGCAGCTGAATCGCCAACTGCTGGATGGTGTTGATGACACTGAAGGAGTGGGCGGAGCTCCGGCAATTGTGCCTTCTACCGATGAACTCCAAGAGTACCAGCTGATAACGTCAAACTACGACATTGAGCTGGGGCAGGCTGCAGGTGCAGTTCAGCTATTTACTACCAAGTCCGGCACGAATGAGCTTCATGGGAGTGCCCACGAGTTCAATCGCATCAATGCCTTGTCGGCACGTAATCCATTTACCGAGCCCAATGGGCCTGGCCACTTAGTCTTCAATCAATTTGGTGGAACTCTAGGGGGCCCTATTAAACGCGATAAGCTATTCGCCTTTGGATACTATGAAGGTTATCGAGTCCGTTCAGGCGGGGGAATTCTGACAACAGTTCCTATCCCTGCATTTCGTACAGGAGACTTCAGCAGTCTTGCCGCGACAAACCCAATTTATGATCCAACCACCGGCGGCCCTCAGGGCGTAGATCGCACGCAATTCCCCAACAACCGGATTCCGACAAATCGTCTCGATCCAATCGTGCAGGCAATGCTGGTGAAATTACCATTGCCGAACGTACCCGGGGCGGGCGCTAACAATAACTTTGTCGCCCCGCAGACGAATCCCATCAACGCAGATATTGGAACGGTTCGTATTGACTATGATCTATCCGCAGCAACACGGATTTTCGGTCGATATACCAGGCAGAATGCCAACCAGAGTTCGACCGTCCCCGCATTTGGCGAGTTGATTTACCCTGGCAGCAGCATTCAGACGGGGAATCAAAACAGTGCAGTGGCGAACATTACTCATATTTTTAATCCTAGCCTCGTGCTAGAGGGCAGGTTTGGCTGGACATACAATATCTGGAGTTCAGATGCACTCGATCAGAGTTCGAATACCTCTCAAGATTTTGGGATTCCGAATTTGAATAACGCATGCAATTCGTGCGGTGGTTTGGCGGGATTCCAGATCGGAGGTCCAGTAGGTGCCTTCAGCTATGGCAATTCGACACATGCCCATCAAGTTGATAATTACGGCAAGTACAACTTTGTAGGCATCGCTACATGGACACGCGGCAATCATACGATCAAGATGGGCGGGGATATCCTCCTTGCTTGGCGAGATCGTCGTGATACCTCTTCGCAAGGTAATTTTGGTTGCGATAATAGCGGGGTCTGTGGAGGAAATGGTTTCAGTCAGACCATCACGGCAAGCGCATCGAATCCAACATCGGGCCTATCGATGGCGACTTATCTGCTAGGGGATGTCAGCAATTTCGGCAGAGTCATCTACGCTAATAACTTGCCTTTGGCACACAACACTAATAATGCCTTCTATGCTCAGGATACGTGGCACGCTACACCCAAGCTGACCCTTACACTTGGCTTGCGTTATGACTACATCGGATATCCAACTTCTCCCCAAAAAGGTGGTATCGCTAATTTCAACTTCACCAACTCCAATACGATCATCAGCAATTTCGGCAACTCGAGCGCAACTGCCGACGTCGATCAGAACTACTTCGATTTCGGGCCAAGGGTAGGTTTTGCCTGGAGTGGTATTGAGAACACTGTCATCCGTGCGGGATACGGACGCTCGTTTACGAACGGATTTTATGGAGCGAATTTTGGCGCGATCACGAACGATTGGCCCAACGCCACGCGTCAGGACATTGCGCCAGTGGCCGATCCTTATCAGCCCTCCCTCACACTGGCAGTTGGTCCGCCTATATTTATCAATGGCTTCGAAATATTAGCAGCGGCTGGCAATCCAGCACAGTATCCTACTCCGAATTCAGCCGGATTTGGCGTAAACAAGCATAATCCGACTAATTCTGTCGACCAGTGGAATCTTTCTCTCCAGCATCAATTTCCGGGAGACTTTACGGCGACATTGTCCTACGTTGGCAGCGCCAACCGGCATCTCTTCTATCGTTACGATGCCAACGCTGCACCTCCTGGACCTGGCCCAATTAACTTACGTCAGCCTTATAACATCTACGGATTTACGACAAATGCTTACAACCAGAGCAACCAAAGCAACATCGGGTACGAAGCGATGCAAGTGCAGGCTCAGAAGCGATACTCTCATGGTTTACTCATTACTACCGCCTTTACCTGGAGCAGTTCCTATGATTTTGGTGGTCACAATGCCATGGACCCATTCCTGACCTACCGGGACAGGGCCCCTGAAGATTCGAACCGTCGATTAGTGTTTGTAGCCAGCCATGTTTGGGAACTTCCAGTAGGACAGGGTCGGGCATATCTGAATAAGCCAGGTGTGGTCAATACGGTTCTAGGTGGATGGCAGCTCTCGGGTATCTGGACTCTTGAATCCGGAACCCCATTTTCTCCGACCCTAGGCAATGCTTCTTCACTCAATTCAAATTGCTGCACCTTGAGGCCTGATCTAGTTGGCGGAGTGAGCACCATCGTATCGGACAAGAGTAGAAATATGTGGTTTAATCCTGCTGCCTATACTGTTCCTGCTCTTTATCAATTCGGAAATTCCGGACGAAACAGTCTATGGGGGCCAGGTCTTTTCCGCGCAGACCTTGCCTTGCAAAAAACCTTCAAGATCGGCGAACGAACATCATTTGAGTTCCAGTGGGAGGCTTATAACGCATTCAACCGCACCAATCTGGGGCAGCCCAATGGTCAAGTTGACTCATCGACTGCTGGAGTCATTAATAGTACAGCAGATATTATGAGGCGAATGCAGTTAGGGGGAACGGTGCGTTTCTGATGTTTAGATGTCTTCTGTGCTTTACCATCATCGCGGGTTGCGTCTTTGCCGAGCGGGCAAAGACCAATCCACTTGATGAGGGAATTGCGCTCCTCAAGAAAGGCGAGATAGATCAGTCGCTTGTATTGCTGCATCAGGCGGTAATTCGTGATCCTAGCTCAGCACCCGCCCATAATTACTATGGTTTCGTCCTTTCAAGAAAAGGCTCGCTGTCGGAGGCGACCCGGGAATTCCAAGCAGCTTTAAAAATTAATCCTCGATACGCAGATGCCTTATACAACCTCGGCACCGCGCAGACAATCCAGGAGGAATATCTAGCAGCTGTTGAAAACCTGCAGGCAGCAATCGCGATCAGGCCAGACTTTCCTGAAGCAGAGTTTGAGTTGGGAAATGCGCTTGCGTCAAAAGGAGATATAAGCGGTGCTGTGGAAGCGCTGGAGAGGGCAATTCGATTGCGTCCCGATATGTTTACGGCGCGGACTCAATTAGCGATGCTCGATTCCGAAATCGGAAATACACAAGGTGCGGTTGATGAATTTCGACATGTGGTGTCACTCCAGCCTCATTCTGTCGAGGCTCACAACAATCTCGGAGTCGCTTTGGACCAAAACGGAGATCTGCCCGGGGCCATCAAGGAATTTCAAAATGCTCTGAAAGAGGATCCGAAATTTATTGCGGGGTTGCTGAATCTGGCGCAGGGGTTACGAGACCAGGGAGATATGCCTGCTGCGGCTGACAACTATAAAAAAGTAATCGCGCTCCAGCCCGATTTCGCCGACGCACATGCAGATTTAGCCTTCACGCTTAAGCGAATGGATCAACCCAAGGAAGCACTGGACGAAATATCCATCGCTATTCGACTTGCACCTGAACTTGCTCGAGCGCAGTTTTATTATGGTGAGATTCTGGTGCAGCTGGGTGACACGGAGAACGCTCTGCCGCACTATCGGCTTGCCTCCGAACTTAGCCCTAATAACGTCGATTTTCACCTCAAATATGGAAACCTTGTCGCGGAAAAGGATCCTGATGAAGCGATTCGGCAATTGCAAGAAGCGTCAAGGCTTGATCCCAACAAGGCTGGTGTACTAAGCGCGCTGGGTGCAGTGCTGCGCCGAAATGGTCATAAGGAACAAGCAACCGAAGTATTTGAACGGGCTCGAGAGGCATCATTGGCAGCTTCACTTCATGGCCAAGCAGTTCTCGCAACCAATCAGGCAATAGGCCATTTGAAGAACGGCGAGATAACCTCAGCGATCGAGTTATTGCATACTGCGCTGACTGACGATCCTGACTTCGCAGATGCCAATGGATATATGGGTATCGCTCAAAGTGCACAACAAAACTGGCCAGAGGCGAATCAGGCATTTAGCAAGGCTCTGAAGAACAATCCTTCGGATTCAATGATTCACTACAACTTCGCAATTGCTCTGGAAAAACAAGGAGACTGGATGGGTGCTGCACGAGAATTTCAGTCCGTCCTTTCTCTCAGGCCAGGCCAGGTACAGACAATATGTGAGCTTTCCGATGCGCTAAAGCGTGCAGGAGAAAACGAACGCGCGCAAATCGAGTTAAAACACGCGGAACAGCTCGGGTCATGCAGCGGTCAGTTTGTGGAACTCAGCAGCGTTTCGAAATAATGACCGTTCGCGGCTGGGAGGCATGGTGATTGCCTGGACTACTGCCAGCCAATATTTGGATTGACTGATGGGGAAGCGGTTTTCTCAATTTTGGCGCCCGGCAGCAGGCAGTCGGATCACGCGCAGGCAATTCTTGCATCGCAGTCTGTCTATCGGCTGCCTCGCAGCAATGGCGCAACCGTTTTCTAAAGTCTTTGCCGGGCCGGACAGCTACCCTATCCATTTTGAGGACATCGCCGCACGCGCCGGTCTAGTCGAGCCAACTATATACGGTGGAACAGATAATAATCGTTACATCCTTGAGACAACAGGATGCGGGGCCGCATTTATTGACTATGACAATGACGGCTGGATTGACATCTTCCTGGTCAACGGGACAACGCTCGAGGCAGCCGATTCTCCACCGCACTCCAACCGGCTTTTACACAATAACAGGGATGGCAGTTTCACCGACGTAACGCGGAGAGCAGGTCTGACCCACTTCGGTTGGGGGCAGGGGGTCTGTGTCGGCGATTACGACAATGACGGATACGACGATCTCTTCGTCACCTACTGGGGTCAGAATGTTCTCTATCACAACAATGGCAATGGAACATTTACGGATGTCACTGATAAAGCGGGCCTGCTGACGGCCGGAAAGCACTGGGGATCTGGGTGCGCGTTTCTGGATTATGACAAGGATGGTCATCTTGATCTATTCGTAAGCAATTATGTAGACCTTGACTTGAAAACTGCGTCTCTTTCGGGCTCCGGTTCCTGCCTCTATCAAGGCATCGCGGTGAATTGCGGCCCACAGGGACTGCCGCGCGCTCGGAATTATCTATTCAAGAATAATGGCGATGGCACATTCTCTGACGTGACGCAGAGGAGCGGCATTGCGAAGTCCCCTCTCAATTATGGTCTTGGTGTCCTTGTCGCTGACTTTGATAATGATGGCTGGCCGGATATTTACGTCGCGAATGACAGCGAAATGAGTTATTTGTTTTCGAACAATGGCGACGGGACGTTTACAGAGGGAGGTTTG
>JAATFH010000191.1 GCA_015655315.1 Terriglobales bacterium | reverse complement strand
GGAGGCCGACCTGGAGTGGCTGACGAAATTGTGGGGCAGTTATTTCGGGGAGGTCCTGCGCCGCCGTTACCCCGCCGAGTGGACAATGAGCGCCTATCCGGGCGGTAAATTCGCCATTCCCACGCTGGAGATCGGCGGCTCGAAGATTTATCCCCTGCTGAAGGTGCATCGGCGGCTGACGCTGGGGGCAACGGAAAATCTTGTCACTTTTTTTGAGATGGCGCGCAAGCGTCTCGACACGGTACATCCGCCAGCAAATTAACCGCGTACTCACCAGGGAGTTTCGCTTCATGCGCCAGCTCTGTGCGACAATATTCGAAACGGAGGAAATTTCCGCGCGCGAGAGTGCCCGGGAGATATCCCACTATGCTCGATAATCTTTTCACACCGACACATTTACTCATCATTCTCGTCATCGCGCTGTTGATCTTCGGACCGCGCAAACTGCCCGAGCTTGGCAAGGGCCTCGGCGAAGGGCTGCGGGGCTTCAAGGACGGCATCAAGGGCAGCAATAACGATGCCGCGAAGCAGGAAGCCGCCGCCAAGACGGAAGCGACGCCGCAGACCAAATAATTTTAGGGACCGTGCCGTTCAGTGGTATGAAGCGTCAGAGCGCGCTCCCCTGAACGGCCAGTTCCGGGAGAAGGCATGCCTGCACGGCTCGTCTCAAGCCCCTATCTAGTTAAACCTCATCAAAAAGTAAAGCTCTCGAAATTCCCCACCGCCGAGACCGGACGCTACCGGAACAAGGAAGAAGCCGCGGCCGACCTCGAACAGCATCGTCAGAGACTCGACGAACTGCAGGAACTGCTAACTGCTGACTGTAAGCGTGCTGTGCTGATCGTGCTGCAGGGCATGGACGCGGCGGGAAAAGACGGCACGATCCGCCACATCTTTACTGGTGTGAATCCTCAGGCATGCAACGTCATTCCGTTCAAGGTTCCGACGCCGCTTGAGTTAAGACACGATTTTCTATGGCGCGCACATCGCAATGTGCCGCAGTTTGGGACGATTGGCATCTTCAATCGCTCGCATTACGAGGACGTGCTGGTGACGCGGGTGCACAAGCAGGTTTCGGACAAGCTGGTGAAGGAGCGGTTCCGGCAAATTGTCTCCTTTGAAGAAATGCTGGCGGAAAATAACATCACGATCCTGAAATTTTTTCTGCTCATCAGCCGCGATGAACAGACACGCCGTCTCGCCGAGCGTCTTGCGGATAAAGACAAGCAATGGAAGCTCAGCGAAGCGGATTTTGCCGAGCGCGGCTACTGGCCGCAGTATGTGAAGGCCTACGAGGACGCGATCGAGCAGACCAGTCGCAAGCATGCTCCGTGGTTCATTATTCCGGCCGACCATAAGTGGTATCGCAACGTGTCTATTTCCGGAATTCTTGTCGATGCCATCAGCAGGCTGAAGATGAATTACCCCAAGCCGGATTTCGATCCCGGCAAAATCAAGCTCTGATCGTTGTCATTGTGAATCTACGGGCCACTGCTCTTGTCATCCTGAATGAAGTGAAGGATCTGCTGTTTGCCTGAGGCAGCAATGGCCTTTCGAAGAAAAAAGCAGATCCTTCCCCTTCGTTCCTCAGGGTCAGGATGACAACTTCAGGTGATTACCTGACAACTTCATGGTCATATTCAGGCTGCGCTACTTCGCGGCTTGATAGACGATGCGGCCTTCGCTGATGGTGGCGGTGACGCGGCCCAGCATGGTCCAGCCGTCGAAGGGTGTGTTCTTCGACTTCGACACCGATGCGGAAGCCTGGAATGCCCATTCCTTCTTCGCGTCGAAGAGAACGACGTCGGCGAAGGAACCGACCGCGAGGCTGCCGCGGCCTTTCAGATTCAGCACGGTTGCCGGCTGCGTGCTCAGCAGGGCTATGACGCGGCTCAACGGCAGCTTGTGCTTACCGTGCAGCACGGCCATCGTCAGTCCCAGAGCGGTTTCGAGGCCGGTGATGCCGTTTGGCGCGCGCTCGAACTCCTGCTCTTTTTCGTGCGCGGCGTGAGGGGCATGGTCGGTGGCGATGGAGTCCACTGCGCCTTCAATGATGCCTTCGAGCATTGCCTTGCGGTCTGCTTCGGCACGCAGAGGCGGATTCATCTTGGCGTTGGTGTTGTACTCGGAGACCGCTTCTTCGTTCAGGACAAAATGATGGGGAGCTACTTCGCAGGTGACGTGCAGACCATTGCGGCGCGCGCGTTTCACGGCTTCGAGAGCTTTTGCGGTCGAAAGATGCGCAACGTGCAGATGCGCGCGGCTGTCTTTCAGTTCTGCGAGCAGGCGAATGTCGCGCTCGACGAGGCTCGACTCAGCTTCGACCGGCATGCCGCGCAGGCCAAGACGGAAGGCAAGCAGGCCTGCGTTCATCGAGCAGCCTCCGGTCATGCGGGTGTCTTCGGCATGCTGAATGACGGGCAAACCTGCGCGAGCGGCTGCTGCCAGCGTCTGGCGCATGATGGAATCACCGAGGATGGGCTTGCCGTCGTCGGTGACGCCTACCGCTCCGGCGGCTTTCAGCGCGCCGTATTCGGTGAGTGCTTCGCCCATGCTGCCACGAGTGGCGGCGGCGATGGGAAAGACACGGATCTGCGCTTTGCGATCCGGAGATTGCATCCAGCGCGTCGTCTCCGGCGAATCATTGACCGGAATGGTGTTGGGCATGGCGCAGACTGCGGTAAAGCCGCCCGCTGCTGCGGCGGCGGTGCCGGAGGCGATTGTCTCTTTGTAGCCTTGGCCGGGCTCGCGCAGGTGGACGTGAATATCGACCAGTCCGGGCGCGACGATGAGGCCCTTCGCTTCGAGAATTTCGGCGCTCTCCTGCCGGGCAGCAGCATTGAGCTTGCCCGGCGCGTCGATGGCAGAGACGCGTCCGTCTTTGAGCAGCAGGTCACGATCGGCATCGAGGCCCGCAGATGGATCGACGACACGGCCTCCGCGAATGAGAATCGACGTCACTTGCGTTTTCCTTTCGATGCTGCGTTGCTCGACGATTTGGATGTAAGCGCGCGGACGAGCAGGGCCATGCGAATCGCGACGCCATTCCGCACCTGCTCGGCAATGGCCGATTGCGGGCCGTCGGCTACTTCGCTGGTGATTTCAAGACCGCGAATGATGGGGCCGGGATGCAGGACGAGAGCGTCGCCCGCCTGGGCGGCCATGCGTGTTGTGTTGGCCTGGTAGCGCAGCTTGTATTCATCGAGATCGAGGTTCAGTCCGGCGAGGCGCTCTGCCTGAATACGCAGCATCATGACGACCTGCGATTGCTGGAGAGCTTTGTCGAAGTCGCGCTCAATCTCGATGCCGGGGCCTGCGGATGCAGCTGTTTCCGGCAGCAATGGCTGCGGACCCGAGAGCAATACGCGCGCGCCGAGACGCGGCAAGAGCAGCATGTTCGAGCGGGCCACGCGGCTGTGGAAGATGTCGCCGCAGATGGTGATGGTGACGCCCTTGAGCGTTGTCTCAGAGACGGGTGCGGCTTTGGGTCCGTGCAGATGTGTGAGGATCGTGCGCAGATCGAGCAGCGCCTGCGAGGGATGCTCGTGCATGCCATCGCCCGCGTTCAGAATCGGAAGCCCTGTTACCTGCGAAAGCAGGTACGGCGCGCCCGAGGCAGGATGCCGCAGGATGATGCACTCAGCGCCGAGCGCCCGCAGCGTGATGCCGGTGTCTTTGAGCGACTCCCCTTTTTCGATGCTCGATGAAAGCGCGCTTACGAGCACTGTATCGGCGCCGAGTTGCTTGGCCGCCAGCTCAAACGAGGTGCGTGTGCGCGTGCTCGATTCGTAGAAGAGCAGCGAGACGCGGCGCTTGAAGAGATGCTTCATGCGCTTCAACGCATCTTCGCTTTCAAGCGTGGAGGCTGTCCTGAGGATCGAGCCGACATCGTCCAGGCTGAGATCGTTTACGGAAAGCAGCGATGCCGGATGCCTGGAAATGACTTGCGGCGTGCTGGTTGCCGATATTTTGCGCGGCTTAACTTGCGATTTTGACATGCGGATATGCTGGGAGCGGAGTGCTGGATTTGTGCTGCAATTTTTTTAGTCAGTCTACGCGATCAGGCTCTGTTCTCGCCCTCTTCAATCAACCCGCTCTACGATCAATACCTGCTCATCGTTATCAATTTCACGGAGCTTGACTTCAATGATCTCGCGGCTGCTGGTCTGGACCGTTCTGCCGACGAAGGTGGCTTCGATAGGCAACTCCCGATGTCCGCGATCGATCAGAGCAAGCAACTGCACGCGGCGCGGACGGCCATGATCGAAGAGGGCGTCGAGTGCGGCGCGCACCGTGCGTCCGGTATAGAGCACATCATCCACCAGGACGACATTGCGACCATTCACATCGAAACCCAGATCGCCCGGATTCAGGACGGGACGCACATCTTTGGTGGAAAGGTCATCGCGGTAGAAACTGATGTCGAGAACGCCGATATCGACGGGGTGCTTTTCGATTTTGCCGATCAGAGCGGCCAGACGCTGGGCGAGAGGCACACCGCGCCGCTGCACTCCGACCAGGCCGAGGTTGTCGCTGCCATCGTTCTTCTCGATGATTTCGTGGGCAAGCCGGACCAGCGTTCGCTCGATCTCCGAAGCGGACATGATGCGGCCTTTTTCGCGAAGCACTGGTTTGGAGATTGTCTGTACGTCTGTCATAAAGGCTCTTGCGGGATGATACGAGGTGCCGGCGCTGTGCGGCAAGCGAAGTGTCAGGAATGGATGGAGAGCCGCTTCCGCGATCCCAAGACGCGCGCTCCCAAGGCTCCGCCGACCGAAGAGAAAGCAATCATCATGACGGCCGCAAAAGCGGACATGAAAAGAACGACCGCCGCGTGTCCGTCCGGTGAGAGCCAGAAATGAATGAACCAGGGAATCTGCTGTGCCGCCTCGGGGTTCTGGTGAACCATCTGTTCGGTCATCTGCTGCGTAAGTGCAACCAGCTTCTGGTCAATCGACGCGCCGCGATGCAGCCCATAGCGTTCGAAAACCATGCTGAGGCCATCGACGACACTGGAGAGAAAAGCAGCCAGCACACCGACGAGCAAGCCGATGCGCCAGCCGGCTCCGGGATTGGCGATGAGGGTCGCTTTGCGCTGATAAAGGGCGATGACGCAGAAGCCACCGACCAGCACCCAGAAGACACCGAAATCAAGCAGCGAGCTAAGCAGGCCCACGGGCAGCGCCACGATGAGAGCAGCATGCACGGCAGGCCGCCATGCGATCAGCTGATTGCCGCGGGACGAAGAACCATTCCCACCGGCCTGATATGGAGGCTGCTCCTCTGTAGACTCGAAGCGCAGCTGTGGCGCGCCGCAGTGCGGGCAAAAAAGCTCCGGCGAAGCAAGCGTTGCGCCGCAGCGATGGCAAGCCAGTTCCATACTTTGACCCTATCGCACCGGACATAGGAACGCAATGCTACCCCAGAAAGGCCAATACTACTGGCTTTCTGAAGAGTCGTTGTCGTCGACGCCGTCGGGCAATTGCAATTCGACCAGGGCGAATTTCGTATGCTCGTTGTCGCCTTTCTTAAAGCCCACGAGATGTTGATGATGCCTGGATCCCGCGCGCAGGCTCAAGTCGTCGGCCTCGTCGACATGCACGCTCTTTCCGGTGTCTCCGCAGGTAAGGCCTTCTCGGGTGACTGCAGGTGTACCGACGGCCGTGTTGTGGTTGCACTGGATGACATCACCGTAACGGCCGAGTGCCTTGCGGTAAAAGGCGAGGACCTGCTCCTGCGAATCGGGCGTCTGGTAGCTGACGACCTTGACGCGCAGCTGCCACTTGCCGAAGCCCATGTGAATATCCGCCGACTTATTGTTATCTTTGTCGCCGGTCACCAGCTGCGCTCCGGGATACACCGGCAGCCCCACATCGGCGGCTGACATCTGATCGGTTCGCACATGCAGCCCGCCCATCGGCGTGTCGATTTTTACGTTCTTGTCTCCGCCTTCTTTCGACTTATCCACCTGAATACGACAGCCCGAGGCAAGCAGCAGAACAAGCGCCATGAGAGGCAACATGCAGCGTTTCATCAATCATTTCTCCCTTGCATACACATACGCTTCGCCGCCGGCGTCCGTTCCCCCATCATCGCACCCGATTACTTGCCCAAAGATTTGTGCAATTTTCTTGACATATCTCCGCAGGGGATACAACATATAGGACGGCTGTTTGATTTACTTCTACTTGTAGGGTAAGTCGACGCATTCCAGACGAACCCACTTAGGGAGGGGTTCTTCGCGGAGGCAAAGATTGCGTCAGCAGTCACAACAGGTTGTCGATTGAGAGGCTTCCGACGCGCGAAGCCTCTTTTTGTCTGACACTTTTACCATTTCCCTTTTCTCAGCACCCTCTTTTTTCAAACTTTGCATTCGCGGGCAGCAGCTATTTGTGTCATGTTGAAATGGCTCGACTGCGCGCAGCCTCACCGCTTTGCGACCAACTTGTCTTCACTGCATCTTAACGAGGTAACACTCAGAAAATGAGATGCTTTCACTACCCTGGAGAGAGATCCCGCATGCCGGATGAAACGTCAAGTCTTTTTGCACCATTTGAGATCGGAAATATTACCCTGCCGAACCGCATTGTGGTTTCTCCCATGTGCCAGTATTCCTCGGAAGACGGCTTTGCCGGAGACTGGCACCTCGTCCATCTGGGCAGCCGCGCCACTGGTGGAGCGGGACTGATCATCACGGAAGCGACGGCAGTCACCCCGGAAGGACGCATCAGTCCGGGCGATCTTGGCTTGTGGAAAGACGAACATATCGCTCCGCTGAAGCGCATCGTTGATTTTCTGCATGGACAGGGGAGCTTCGCCGGAATCCAGCTGGCGCATGCCGGACGCAAGGCAAGCATGGCGCCGCCGTGGATAGGGGAGCGCATTGTGCCCGCAGCAGAAGGCGGCTGGGATGACGTATTAGCACCGAGCGCAATTCCCTTTGCGCCGCATTACAAACAGCCCCTGGAGTTGGATGGAGCCGGAATCGACCGTATTGTCGAAGCTTTTGCGCAGGCTGCTCGGCGCGCTCTGATGGCTGGCTTTGACGTGATCGAAATTCACGCGGCCCACGGCTATCTGCTGCACGAATTCCTGAGCCCGTTAAGTAACCATCGCAGTGACATATATGGCGGCTCGCTCGAAAATCGCGCACGTCCGCTGATACGCGTGGTGGATGCGGTCCGCGACTGGTGGCCTGAGGAAAAGCCTCTGTTTGTGCGCATTTCAGCCACGGACTGGGCCGATGGAGGCTGGAATGTGCAAAGCTCGATTTCTCTCGCCACGCAACTGCGTCTGCGCAAGGTGGACCTGATCGACGTGTCCTCCGGCGGACTGGTTCCGGGCGTAAAAATTCCCGTCGGACCGGGATATCAGACGCATTTCTCGGAGCAGATCCGCAGGCATACGGGAATTGCGACGGGGTCGGTGGGCATGATTACAGAACCCGCGCAGGCCGATCACATTCTGCGTACCGGGCAGGCCGATCTGGTTCTGATGGCGCGCGCGTTTCTCCGCGATCCCTATTGGGCTCTGCAGGCGGCGGAGGATCTGGGACAGAAAATCACCTGGCCCGTGCAATATCTGCGGGCCGCAATCGCCGATGTTCCGCCGCGCGAGCCGATCACGGCCGATGCGGCTGAG
>JAATFH010000547.1 GCA_015655315.1 Terriglobales bacterium | reverse complement strand
GGTTGGCGAGGCTTACGTGGTTCCACTTGTGCTGGGAATACAGCCTGCCGGTGCACTTGCTTTGATGGGCGGCCTGTATTCGCAGGGGATGTATGAGGCAATTGGCGGATTGGTGGCCATTGCCCTTGAGCGCGCCGCTGCACTTGAGCGGACAAGCCACATGGAGGCGACACGCGAGGGCGAACGCCTGCGAAGCGCGCTGCTTGATTCTGTGACGCATGAATTGCGAACTCCTTTAACCGCGATCCGCGCTGCGGCGACAACATTGATCGGTCATCCTGCGCTTCCGGAAGCAGAGCGGAATGAGATGTATGCGGTCGTGGATGAGGAGAGCCTGCGCCTGGACAGGCTGATTGGCGAAGCCGTTGAGATGGCGCAACTGGATGCGGCTGGCCTGCAGGTGCGTCCGCAACTGCAGAATGTGCTCGAATTGATCGAGATGGTTCTGCACGAAGAACAGGCGCGCCTCCGTGGACGCACGATTGAAGTGCATGTGCCAGAGACTCTTCCGCGTGTTCCGATGGATCAGGAATTAGTGCGGCGCGTGCTGCGGCATTTGATCGAGAATGCGTTGAAGTATTCGCCTGTAAAATCGCCAGTCGAGATTACAGCCGAGGTACTCGACGAACGCTTGCTGGTGCATATTGCCGATCACGGAATGGGCATTGAGGAATCAGAGCAACCGTTCATCTTCGACAAGTTTTTCCGGGGCAGCGACCAGCGTGATCGAATGGAAGGCAGCGGCATGGGGCTGGCAATCGCGAAAGCGATCCTTCTCGCTCACGGCGGCGGCATTGAAGTGAAAAGTGAGCGAGGCAAAGGCGCGGTATTTACATTTTGGCTGCCGCTTTCGGGACTTTCCTAACAAGCAATTGCGGTGGCTGGAAGCTTGGTTTCGATAACGGGCAGCTGCTGCAGTCTGGGTGACGCCTGCAATGCCGTTTGCCAAGCTCTACCACCAAGGCGTGGAACTCGTTGTAGTGCTGGGTACGGTGAGCCGCATCATCTTCTGCAAATGCGCCGAGGGCAAGCTGCTGTATCTCTGCATAGCGCACATTTTCATGCAAAAGATTATGACGCGTGACCAGCCTGCGCAGATACTCGTCGACCACCATGACTGGCTTGCCAAGAGCATAGAGCAGGATGGCGTCCGCTGTTTCCGGACCAACGCCGGCAAGTGCCAGCAATTGTACACGCGCTTTCGTTGTCTCCTGCATAGAAAGCTGGGTCAGCGATCCGTTGTATTCGAGATCCAGAAAATGAATAAAGGCTTTGATCGCGGAAGCCTTGCGCTGCATGAAACCTGAAGGCTTGATGAGACTGCGCAGATCTTCTTCTGAAATTGCCCGCAAGCCATCCAGATCGAGAACACCTCGCGCTCTCAGGTTTGCGATGGACTTCTCGACCGCTCGCCATGAGGTATTCTGCGTGAGATACGCTCCGACAATAACTTCAAGCGGAGTGTCTGCGGGCCACCAGCGCTGCGGTCCGTAACTATCGATTAAAGCTGAATACATGCGGCGAAGCAGCGCCGCCGATTTCTTGTGCGGATCTGAACTCACGCAATACCTGCATCCTCTCGCTGCTGCCGCAATTGGAGCTTCCATCCAAGCAGCTTTGCTTTCGTGGCTTCTGCCTCGGCTTCCGGGACCATGCCTTTGGTCTGGTAAAGGATCGACAGGCTGGTATGCGCAAGAACATCATTGGGGTCTATCTCGGAAAGCCGCAGAGCGATGTTGATGGCTTCGTCCAACTCTCCATTATCTTTGAGAGCGCGAATCAGCCCATGCATCGCGTCCAGCATGGAAGGATCGTCGGCGAGGCAGGAACGAAAAGCGGCGATAGCGCCTGTCAGATCGCCATTGGCAACCTTCTCGATAGCATCATAGTACTTGTCTTCCGGCGATATGTGCTGATTGTCATGGACTGCGGACATGCTGAACACAATGATATCTTCGCTGAAGAAACAAAGGAAATATCATGACGAGTGTTACGGGAACAGTGAAGAGCCACACCGAATATCTCTTCTTCAATACCAAGAAACGGCGCGAGATTGTGCTGATCACTCCGCAACTCGAAGAGATCGTCGAAAAAAGCGGCATTCGTGACGGATTCTGCTTTGTTTCGGCGATGCATATCACCGCGGCGATCTATGTCAATGATCTTGAAAATGGTTTGATCGCCGATATTCAGGATTGGCTGGAAGAGCTTGCACCCGCCCGGCCTGATTATCGGCATCATCAGACCGGGGAAGACAATGGTGACGCGCATTTGAAGGCTTTACTGCTGCATCATGAAGTGACATTGCCGATTACGAATGGCCGGCTTGATCTTGGCACGTGGCAGCAAGTATTTTATGCGGAATTCGACGGGCAGCGACGCAAACGAGTCATCGTGAAGCTTATGGGAGTGGTTTAGGCGCTGCCTGCGCCGTCGCAGTCGGAGCTGGAATGGACGCAGCAATATCTGCCGGTTTCGCTGCTGGCACATGGACTGCCGGAGTGTGCTGTGTTACGCGGGGAATGACAATGATGTCGACGCGGCGGTTTTGTGCGCGGCCCTCGGCGGTTTCATTGGTCGTCGCGGGATGGAACTCCGCATAACCAGAGGCTGAAAGCCGCACCGGCGTGAACTGGTGGCCGACGATGAAAATGCGTGCCATGTGTGTTGCACGAGCCGTGGAAAGCTCCCAGTTGGAATCGAACTGCTCGGTATGGATCGGTATGTTATCGGTATGGCCTTCGATGCGGATGTCGTACGGAGTCGCGCGCAGAGCATCTGCAATCTGGCCGAGCGTCGAAATGGACGAGGGATGGGGAACTGCGGACCCGCTGTCATAGAATCCGGCTTCACGCAGGGAGATGATCAGTCCTTCGCGGCCAATACGCAATGAGACGACGTGCCTGGCGATCTGGTTCGAAAGAAGCCCCTCAAGATGCCGCTTGATGCGTTCGAAGTCCTGCTGAACCTCGGGAGGAGCGAGCATCTCATCGCCCATCACCACGTTCATTGGAGTTACGGCGGAGTCCTGTGATGATGGCAGCGAGCCGGTTGAATCCATGGCGGACTGCGTCTCTTTTGTGCTGGCTGACTGAAAAAGTCCTAAAGAACGAAAGGCCGAATTGATGGAAGCCGCAGCTTCCGCCTGCTTTTTCTGGTCGGCCTTGGATGTTGCATACATCACGACGAAAAACGCGAAAAGCAGGGTGATGAAGTCGGCATAAGAGATGAGCCAGCGCTCATGGTTGGAGTGATGTGTATCCTTGTGTCGTCTCATGCCTGCTGTCCTTTAGTTTTTTTCTGGCGCTGCGCGAGAAAGCTCTGCAGCTTTACTTCGATCATGCGAGGATTCATGCCTTCGAGAATCGAGACGACTCCCTCGAGCGTCATCTCCTTGATGCGATGTTCTTCATTCAGGCGAAAGCGCAGTTTCCCCGCCGAAGGAAGAAAAAGAATATTCGCCGATCCCACTCCATAGATTGTGGCGACGAAGGCGACGGCAATGCCGCGTCCGACCTCATCAATGTGGTCCAGATGCTGCATGACCTGGATGAGTCCCATGACGGCGCCGATGATGCCGATGGTGGGCGCGAAGCCACCCGCCGATTCAAAGACGGAAGGAATCGCTTCTTCTCGCTGTGCATAGTTGTCGAGTTGAAGCTCCATGATCTTGCGCAGCTCGGCGGGTTCGGTGCCGTCTACCGCCA
This sequence comes from Terriglobales bacterium, assembly GCA_015655315.1. GTDB lineage: Bacteria > Acidobacteriota > Terriglobia > Terriglobales > Acidobacteriaceae > Alloacidobacterium. The sequence goes on along the minus strand of JAATFH010000547.1, from coordinate 3,873 downwards.
GCGTGAGGGCCTGTTTCAGAAAGGCGTCGGAGATTGTGGGCAAATCCTGATCGAGCGAAACGATGCCGCTGCGCCGTGCCTTGTTGGCAAAGCTCAGCAGCAACTGAACGGTGGCGTCGCTGTAGATCTTTTTCGTGAAGAAGACGCCGGCCAGGCGCTTGAAAGCAGCGCCAACAGTCGCCAGAGGAAACTGCAGCATGACTGCGCCGAGTGTTCCACCAAGCACGATCATGGCTGCCGTAGGCTGCAGAATCTGGCCCACATGTCCACCTTCCACCAGCAGGCCGGCCAGTATGCCGGCGAACGCAAGTACCACTCCACCAAAGCTGCTCTTATCCATGATGAGTTCTTCCCGATAAAATTTTTCTAAAAGTAGATACGTTGCAGTACTTTATTGTTCGTTTCTGCGGCGGCGTTGCTGCGCTGCGCCTTCTGAACCATCCGGCAACTCGCCGGAGTGAAGGGCCTGGTCCGCTGACATAGCGCGCAGCCCGGCGGCGCCCGCAGCAACATTGACAAGGTCGATTGCCCCGCTGCGCGAAAGTTGCGCGAAAACGTTGATCAGAAACGTGGTCCGATAGGCTGAGATCCGGCTCACCACTTCGTCGCAAGGCTCCGATACGACAATCTTCTCTCCATGAATCAGCGTGAGCATGGTATCCGGCGACGACTCCACATATTTGATAAGGTCGCAGTTCACGACCATTACTTGTCCATTGAGCCGGGTGAGTTCAATCATGACCCTAAAATCCTCCTGCGTCTGATGGGTTTATCGGCACAGCCGCTAAAAGATTGATGAGCAGGCGGTGTTTCTCTATAGAGGCGAGATTTGCGGAATCGTTTTCAGGATCTACGCACGTTGCATGCCAAAGATGCAGTGAGCCGGGCTTCGCGCATAAAGTGCCTGAGCCATGCGCCGATGAAGGCAGTGGGTAACATGGTTCCTGTGGAAACGGTGACCCGGTCATGAACAACGCGTTCCTGCACCGGTCAGGCACCCGAAACGGGCAACCAAATCAATATAAAGAGGAGCAGAATCGATATGTCACTGGGTGTCCTGAATAACATTACTGCGATCGAGGCAGCAAACAATCTCAACCAGACACAGATGGGCCTGCAGAAGACACTGCAGCAGTTGTCGTCGGGTTCGCGCATCAACTCCGGCGCGGATGACGCGGCCGGCCTGTCCCTGGCAAACGGCCTGACGGCTGCCTCCACCGCTCTTTCACAGTCCTCCATCAATGCCAACGAAGGTGTTGACTTCCTGCAGGTGGCCGATGGTGCGATGTCGCAAGTCACCAACCTTCTGAACCGCGCAGTAACCCTGGCGACAGAGGCTTCCAACGGCACGCTGAACACAACGCAGATCACCGCTGCCAACGCTGAATACCTCAACATCCTCAGCGAGATCAACAACATCAATGACAATACCGAGTCCAACGGCATCAAGTCTTTCGGAACCGCAGCAGCTATCTATACGTCGGACGGCACAACCTCGCAGACCGACAATGCTACGGCCTTGAACAAGGTGGATGCGGCAACTCTGGGTCTTACGGCTGCGGGCTTCACCTCCAATGGTACGGCGCAGACCGAGCTGGGCAAGATCACCGCGGCCATCAACACCATTGCCGCAGACCGTGGCACTGCTGGTGCGGAAATCAATACGCTGACGGCAGTTTCCGGCGTCATGAGCACAGAGTCGACCAACACCCTTTCGGCCGAAAACGACATCGTGGCGACGGACTTTTCAGCCGCAACCTCCAACCTCTCGAAGTTCGAGATCCTTAGCCAGACGGGCATCAGCGCTCTGGCACAGGCCAACAGCACCGAACAGCTGGTTACCAAGCTACTCCAGTAGTTGCAGGAGTGGTATGCAGTTATCAGGGAGCCTCCGGGCTCCCTGAATCTTTCTTAGAGTCCCCTAAGACAATGAGCGCTCTCAGGGGTTGATGGATTGCCTGTAGGTCAGAAAACAGAGCGCTGAAGTCCGCGCGGGAAGCGACGATAAAGGAAATATATGGGAACAGTTGGACTTTCATTCGGATCGCCTACTGGTGGCACGGGATTTGACGTGACCTCGACGGTTAATCAGATCGTAACCAATCTGCAGTCCATCGAAACGCCGTGGAAGAACCAGCTAACCACGCTGCAGGCCAAAGACACCGCTCTGAGCAATATCGGAACCGATCTCAGTTCCCTGACTACAGCAATCCAGTCGCTCAGCGATTTCTCCGGAGTATTGTCCGCAAAGCAGGGTTCAAGCTCGGATACCGATGTGCTTCAACTAAGTTCGGCTGCGAGCACTGCTGTTGCGGGAAGTCATACCATTGTCGTCACATCGCTGGCCAAGACAGCATCCTGGGTAAGTGGTGCCATCTCCAATGCCAGCGATACGCTGAGCGGCAGCCTTACGATCAACGGGCAGACCCTTACCATTGATTCCTCAGACAACACACTTTCTTCGCTTGCAACAGCGATTAATTCCGGCAGTTTTGGCGTGACTGCCAACGTGATCACGGATTCATCGGGCACGCGACTTTCTCTTGTGAGCCAGACAAGCGGCGCAGCCGGCAATGTCAGCGTCACCAGCAGTCTGCAGGACGCGACAAACTCGACTGCCCTGAATATTTCTCAGGCTGTGACGGGTGCGGACGCCCAGCTTACCGTGGACGGTATTCCGGTTACGAGTGCCTCGAATACTGTCACAACTGCGATTCAGGGCGTGACATTTCAATTGCTCAGCGCTTCACCGAGCGAAAATATTCAGGTGGAGATCACCAATGACAATAGTTCTGTCGAATCAGCAATGAGCACATTTGTCAGCGCATACAACAAGGTTGTGGGTGATTTGAATACGCAGGAGGGCAAGGACGCGTCAGGCAACGCAGAGCCGCTCTTTGGAAGCTCAACCCTGGCGACACTGCAAAACACTCTGGAACAAGCCATAACCTTTGCGCAGAGTTCAGGAAGCATTACTTCTCTCACGCAGCTGGGAATCACCATGAACAATGATGGCACCCTGACGCTGAACAACGACACGCTGGACAGTGTACTCAATAGCAATTTCTCGGGCGTGGTCAATTTTTTCCAGCCCAGCGGGGTATTTACATCCTTTGGCGGCAACCTGTCTACCGCTCTGAATAATCTTGGAAACAACGCTCCTAACGGAATAGTCTTCCTCGCATTACAGGAAGACTCCAACGAAGAGAAGCAGTTGAATACGAACATCAGTAACGAAGAGACGATCATCAGCGCCAAGAAAACGCAGCTGACCACAGAGCTGAATCAGGCCAATTTCATCCTGACAGAAATTCCGCAGCAGATCGATAACATCAACGAATCTTTCAGCGCCATCACCGGCTTTAACCCGAACCAACACTAAGGGCGCATGCAAAACCTTAACTATCAACGGCAGGCCATTGCAGGGATGAATGGCGTAGAGCTTATTGTTGCCTTGTACGACGGCATGGTTCGCTTCCTGAATTCTGCCATCGCAGCGACGGAGGCGGGGAACGCGCATGAGCGGCGCATTGCCATCAAGCGCGTTCTCGACATTTTGATCCACCTGCAATCGCGTCTGCGTATGGAGGTAGGAGGACCAGCAAAAACGCTCGCAGAGTTTTACGCCGCGATCTTCGCACTTTGTCTGGAAGGGTCCAGATTGTCTTCTCCGGAGCGCTTTCGTAAAGCCATCGAATGCATCCTGAATGTGCGCGAGGCGTGGCAGCAGGTGGCGCAGGACCCTGAAGTGCGGAAGCAGTTTGCCAAACCGGCTCCTACCCCGGCAGCTGTGTCGGCTCATACGTCTCTCGAAGCCACGGAATCTCTGGCGTCGCGCTGGACGGCCTAACCCGCTACGGAAAGTTCCTCTTC
>JAATFH010000120.1 GCA_015655315.1 Terriglobales bacterium | reverse complement strand
TGAGCGGCGCATTGCCATCAAGCGCGTTCTCGACATTTTGATCCACCTGCAATCGCGTCTGCGGATGGAAGTAGGAGGGCCAGCAAAAACGCTCGCAGAGTTTTACGCCGCGATCTTCGCACTTTGTCTGGAAGGCTCCAGATTGTCTTCTCCGGAGCGCTTTCGTAAAGCTATCGAATGCATCCTGAATGTGCGCGAGGCCTGGCAGCAGGTGGCGCAGGACCCTGAGGTGCGGAAGCAGTCTGCCAGACCGGCTCCCACCCCGGCAACGGTGGCGGTCCCTACGCCTCTTGAAGCCACTGAATCTCTGGCGTCGCGCTGGACGGCCTAACCCGTTACGGAAAGTTCCTCTTCGAGTAATTGCTTCTGGAACAGATTGGCATAGTGGCCATTGCGGGCCAGCAACTCGTCATGTGTCCCAAGCTCAGCGATGCGGCCCGCAATGAGCACTGCGATCTGATCGGCATGGCGTACGGTTGAGATGCGATGGGAAATCAGAATGGTCGTCCGATCCCGCATGATGGAGCGTAGCTCTTCAAGAATGCGTTCTTCCGTGTAGGTATCCACGCTTGCCAGCGAATCATCAAGAATCAGAATGCGTGGATCGCGCAGAATCGCTCGTGCCAGTGCGGCCCGCTGTTTCTGTCCTCCCGAAAGAGTCAGGCCGCGCTCTCCCACCATGGTTTCGAATCCATGAGGAAACTCTTCGAACTCTTTGCGGATGTGAGCGGCCTCGGCGGCGCGGTGAACTTCTTCCACGGTTGCATGCGCAACACCGAAAGCGATGTTTTCCCGAATGCTTTCGCTGAAAAGAAATGTCTCCTGGGGAACGAATCCGATATTGGCTCGGAGCACGTCGAGTGGATATTCGCGTATAGGCAGGCCGTCCATCAAAATACTTCCTGGCTCCGCGTCATAGATACGCGCAATCAGGTTCACAAGCGTAGACTTGCCGGAGCCGGTTGGACCGACAATCGCCAGACTGCTGCCCGCTGGAATTTTCAGCGACACATTGTGCAGTACTTCGTTCCCAGTGCCTGCGTCCTGATTATAGGCAAAGGTCAGGTCGCGAAACTCAATCTCTCCCCGCAGGATCAGATCTGCAGGGATGGAATGATCCGCGTCGCGATCATCGATCGAGGGTTTTGCCTTCAGCAGTTCATCGATACGCACTACCGATGCCGTTCCACGCTGAAAGAGGTTGACGACCCACCCCAGCGCGATGATCGGCCAGGTGAGCATCAGCATATAGGTGTTGAAAGCGACAAAATCGCCGACGCTGATGCGGTGCGAAAGCACTTCATGACCGCCGACTAAAAGCGAAATGGCCATGGCCATGCCAAGAACGAATTCGAGCGTGGGCCACAACATCCCCATGAGCTGCACAAGACGCAGGCCGCGGCGAATGAATTCGCGATTGGACTTTTCAAACGCGGCAATCTGCGCCTCTTCCTGCGCAAAGGCGCGCACGAGCCTCGCTCCGGAAAAATTCTCCTGCGCCTGCGCGGAGATGTCGGAGAACATCGCCTGAATGCGTTCGAAGCGCTCGTGAATCTTCCGTCCCATGGCCTGCACCAGAACGCTCGCAAGCGGAAGCGGAACGAGTGCCACCAGGGTGAGAAACGGGCTGATTTTGAGCAGGAAAAACAGGGCGCCAATCGAAAACAGGGCGGTGTTGGCGCTATACATGATGGCTGGCCCGAGCAGCATGCGGACGGCATTCAAGTCGTTCGTCATGCGGGCCATGATGTCGCCAGTGCGATTCTGTTGGTAATAGGCCGCCGGCTGTTTTTCAAGCTGGGAGAAAAGATCGTTGCGAAGGTCGAATTCGATTTCGCGCGAAATGCCGATGATGATCCAACGCGTCAGAAACAGGAAGATGCCTTTAGCAACCGCAACCCCAACCAGCAGGCTGGCATAGAGCCAGATCTTCCTTTCGGTCACGCCGTGATTCAGGTCGTCTACGGCAGCGCGGATGACCTGGGGAAAAAATATCCAGATCAGATTGCTGATGACAACCGACACTCCTCCCCAGAAAAAGCTGCGCCGGTAGCGGCGCATATACGGGAAAAGAGGTTTTATTCGTTTCAACATCAGTCCTGCTATCGGTTGTTCTTGGATATCAGATTCGTGCGAGGGGTAAAGGTCGCATCAAGTGGGAGTGCGCAGCAGCAGATAGCTTCCGGCCAGCCCAAATAAAACATCGGGCGACCACGCTGCGAGGAACGCGGGCAGCATGTTCACATTGCCCATCGCTTCGAACATGCCATCCACGAACATATAGGCAATGGCCATGCCGATGGCGACGCCAATGCCGGCGAGCGATCCGCGCTTGCCCATGGACAATGCGAAAGGAATTGCCAGCACCGCCATGACGAGGGTGATCAGCGGATAAGCCAGCTTGCGATTCAACTGCACGCGCAGCCGCATCGTGTCTAACCCGCTCTGCCGCAGGTCGCGTATGTATCGCTGCAGTTCGTTGAAGCTCATCTCCTGCGATGGCCGCGTTTCTTTCTTGAAATACTGCGGCTGCTCAACGATTTCGGGAAAGGTGCTTACATCAAACGTCTGATAGCTGGTGACCGCTTCTCCGTCAAAGTTGCGCTGCCACCCATGTTCAAATATCCAGCGATGAATCTGCGGGTCCCAATGCGCTCCGGCGGCGAAGATGCGGCGGGAGAGCGAGAAGGTGGCCGGATCGAATTCGAATACCGTGATATTTGCGAAACGGTTATTGTCCGGATCGAAAAACTCGTAGTAAAAGATGCGTCCCGGCTTGTGGGTTTGTTGCATTCCGAACATCCATTTTCGATCGGGACGAAGATACGTTTGGGCAGGCTTGCCCTTGATCACATTGTGCAGGGCTTCCTGCCTGCGATTTGCCGCGGGCAGATACACTTCGTCAAAAAGAAAGAGCGAGATCGACAAGATGGACGCGATCACCAGGATCGGCACAATGATGCGATAGAGGCTGATGCCGGTAGCTTTCATCGCCGTAAGCTCATTCGTCCTGTTCAGGCCGCCGAATACCACGAGCACCGCAATCAATACACTCAGCGGCGTAATGATGTAAATCATGCTCGGCATGAGGTTGAAGAGGTATTCGCCCACGATGATGAATGGTGTCTGATTGCGGATGATATCGCCCAGCAGCTCAAAAAAAGTGAAGACGAGCATCAGCATGACGAATGCGGTAAGCACCATGGTGAGGACGGAAAGAAACTGGCGGATGACATACTCATCCAGAATCAGCGGAAAGCTTCCACGCACATGACGCCTGGATACAGTGCGCTCAGCGGGTACAGTTGTTCCCGGCGAAGTCGAGCTTCGTCTCCACCTGAACCATGAACCTACGGATGTGACTGCGGCCAGGGCTGCTCCGCCGGTCGACATCTGACGGAGAAAGAAGATGCCGGAAGCACCGAAGAGAATATTTGCCATCCACACACCGGCAAATACGGGCAGTTTATTTTGCCGCGCCAGGGCCACGCCTGTACTCGATAGGAAGTAATAGACGAACACCAGCACAATCGTGAGCACGAATCCGGCGCTCTTGCCGCCACGTTTGGAAGAGATGCCCAGCGGGACGCCGACGAGGATCAGCACGAGGCAGGCGGAGGGATATGCGTAGCGGCGCTCCAGCTCGATCAGGAACCATCGGCCTCCGGGACGTTTTGTACGCTCAACGAGCTCATGATTGGACATGGCCAGAACGGGCGCGTCGCTATGCCCAAGATGCGGGTCGGGAGGAGTTGTGGTTTCAAGCGGCAGATCGGTTTGCGCAAATGTCGATACGTTGTACTGATCGGGCTGGTCGGAGGCAGTCTGGTGCTGCATGCCGTTGCGCAGGCGCATGATCAGCGTCTGATTATCAGTATTGGCTACTGTTGCCTCTTCGGCCGTGGTGACTTTGGGCGAAACGGGATCGGTCAGATCAGCGAGAAAGACCTGCCGCCACCGTGCCGCATCGGTTCCAGCGCGCACATCCTGCACATAGAGGACAACGTTTTTCAGGTCTTCGTAGAAGACGCGGGGTTGAATTTCATAAGTCGCCTGCGTGTTCTTCAACTGGTCTTCAAGCTTGAGCAAGCGCGCAGACGCTGTGGGCGCAAAGTACAGCGTGTTTGCCAACCCGGCTCCCCAGGCAAATACCGCGACAACGCCGACGATGCCGACAAATCTCCAGACGCCAACCCCGGCGGCGCGCATGGCTGTGATTTCACTGTCCGCTGCCAGACGGCTTAGGCCCAGCAGCGTGCCGACAAGCACCGCCATCGGAATGGTGACGGTAAACATGTTGGGCAGCATTAAAAGAAAAATTTCGGTGACAGTGCTGGAAGACGTGCTGTTGCGCACGGCGAGCTCGAGCAGAGGACCGAGCTCTTTCATGAAGAGGACAAACGTGAAGAGCACGCCCCCCAGCAATCCGTGCGAGAGCACTTCTCTCAAAATGTAGCGGGTCAGGATGCGCACAAATAGGGTCCGCTACCAGTCTACAGGCGTCAGCGCGAATGCCGGTACACGAGGTCGAGCAATTCGTCGTACATGGCTTCAGCGGTTTCCGGGCCTTTCTTGATCGCGTCGGTGGCGCAATGTTTCAAGTGATTGCGCATCAAATGACGGCTGGCTCCTCGCAGGGCTTCCTGAACGGAAGAAATCTGCACCAGAATGTCCGCGCAGTAGCGTTCCTGCTCGACCATTTTTTCGAGACCCTTGATCTGTCCGGCGATGCGTGCGAGCCTGCGCAGGGTGGCAGCCTTGATCTCAGGATCTACGCCTGCGGCTTTACGATCCTCTCCACAGGCGCAATTGACTAAAGCTACTTGGGTGGTTGATTTGTCCTGGTTCATCCTTTAAAACTCCGCAGCCTCAGGCTGTTGCTTAACACGCTGACTGAGCTCAAAGCCATGGCAGCGCTTGCAATGATGGGATTCAAGAGAATGCCCAGCACCGGAAATAACACGCCGGCAGCGATGGGAATACCAAGGACGTTGTAACCGAGAGCCCAGCCGAGGTTTTGCCGCATGACATGAACGGTCGCCCGTGCCAGCAGGATGGCATCGACGATCTGCTGCGGTTCCCCGCGCAACAGGATCGCGTCCCCCGCTTCGCGCGCCAAGTCCGTACCGGTTCCAATGGCAAGCCCGGCGTCGGCCTGCACCAGCGCTGCCGCGTCGTTGATTCCATCGCCCACCATGGCCACTTTGCTGCCGCGACTTTGAAGTTCCCGGATTGCGGCCAGTTTCGCATCGGGAAGCAGCTGAGCCTTTACCTCATCGATCTCCGCTGCCTGCGCAATATAATTTGCCGCCTGCTCATTATCGCCAGTCAGCATGACAGTCTTCAATCCCAGGGCATGCAGTTTTCCAATGGCTTCTCTCGCCCCCGGACGCAACACATCCTGAGCTTCCAGCCAGCCGCGATAGGTGCCGTCCACAGCGATATGAAGCAATGTAGCCGAAGAGTCCGTCGACATAACCGGCAGGTCGATGCCCAGATCCTGCATCAGGGAAGCATTGCCCGCGGCAATAGTCTGATGATTGACCGTGCCGATGACTCCCTTGCCGGGAGTTACACGCAGGTCATCTACGGACGAAAGCCCTATTCCATCGCTCTGTGCTCTTGTCACGACCGCGTGCGCCAGCGGATGTTCCGATTGCTGTTCCAGCGATGCGGCTACTGTGAGCAATTCCTGCTCGCTCCATCCCTCCGTGGGATGGATGGCCGTGATCTGCGGCTTGCCGATGGTCAGTGTTCCGGTTTTATCCAGAACGACCGTATCGATATGTGCCAGCCGCTCCACGCTTTCACCGCCCTTGAAGAGGATTCCTTTTTGCGCACCGCGTCCGATGGCAACCGTAAGCGCAGCGGGCACGGCAAGGCCCATGGCGCAGGGGCAGGCAATCACGAGAACCGTTACGGCGACAGCGAAAGCACGGCTGAGGCCGCCTATCGGATCGAGCCAGGACCATAACAGAAACGTTATGAGAGTCAGCACCAGAACCGCAGGCACAAAAATTCCACTGACCCGATCGGCCAGCTGTTGCATGGGAGCCTTCGAAGTTTGCGCTTCTTCCATGAGGCGCAGCATCTGGCCGAGCACGCTGTCCGCTCCGACCGATGTGGCGCGATAGGTGAGAGCGCCGTCGTAATTCACCGAACCGCCGATCAGTTTGTCGCCTTCTTTTCTGGGTACTGGAATGGATTCTCCGGTGATCAGCGACTCATCGACACTGCTCATACCCTTCACCACGACGCCATCGACAGGGATGCGCTCACCCGGACGAACTACGAGCACGTCGCCGGATTGCACCGACGCAAGCGGCACTTCGCGCTCGTGGCCATCTTTGAGGATCCGCGCTGTCTTCGGCTGCATCTTTGCAAAGGCTTCGAGCGCATCCAGCGTCCTGTGTCGCGCACGCGCTTCCAACCACTTGCCCAGCAGGAGAAAGCCGACAATCAGCAACACAGACTCGTAGTACACGTCCGGCTGCATGCCATGCTTCAAAAAGAGCTGAGGATCGATCGTTGCCACGGCCGAATAGAAAAACGCCGCGAGTGTACCCAGCGAAACCAGCGTATTCATATTGCTGGTGCCATGCAGTGCCGCTTTATACGCGCCGCGATAGATGGGCCATCCTGCCCAGAACATGCCGAGCAGGGTCATGACAAGCAGCGTGTATCCCAGCACGGTATGCGGAATCTGGTAGAGCCACGGTAGGACGCGCATGAGAGCGCTGTCGAACATGTTCCCGTGACCCTGCATAAGCGGCATGGAGAAAAGCATCGCCATTGCGCCGCCGATAATGGTCGCAAGGGCGCGAGCTTTCAGCGTGCTTTCATCACCCGCATCGTTATGGTCGTGGACATGCGCCTGATGCTGTTCGTGTCCCGCGTGCTCTGCGGGCATCGACGCGTCATACCCGGCATCGCGCACCGCTCCGATAAGCTGTTCGGGCTTTGCAATGGCAGGATTGTAAGTAACGCGAGCGCGATGGCTCATCAGGTTTACCTGTGCGTCGCTGACTCCCGGTGTTTCCTGGAGCGCACGCTCTACGTGTACCTGGCAAGCTGCACAGGTCATGCCGGTGACCGGCATGACCACAGTTTTCGTAGTATCCGTCATTTCATTACTCCACGTGCGCGGAATAGCCGGCTTTTGCCACAGAAGCAAGCAGAGCCTGCTCGGAAACCACGGTATCTTCAACCTGAACACGGGCTGCGCCAAGGCGCACTTCCTGTACTTCTGCGCCTTCCACCGTCTGCAGCGCCTGCGTTACCCGGCGCACGCATGACCCGCAATGCATGCCGTCAATTCTTAATGTGATCGAACTCATACATATACCCGCTACCCCTATATATGCCTACCGCATGCCTGAGGATGCTTTTTCTTCACTCGCCCGCGGGCAGAAAGCGATAGCCGACCCCGCGCACAGTCTTCAGATACATGGGATTGGTGGGCTCGTCCTCGATATAGCGCCGGAGCCGGACGACAAAGTTGTCGATGGCGCGTGTGTCCGTGTCTTCGCGTACGCGCCACACCTGTTCCAGCAACTCTTTGCGGGGAATGATGCGGCCCTGGTTGCGCACCAGATAGCGCAGAAAGTCCGCTTCCATCAGTGTCAGATGGATATGCTTTTCCGGCCCTGTCAATTCGAGCGCCTCGAAGTCGATGCACCGGCCCGCGAATTCGAATTTAGGTTGATCCTCGATGACCTGCTCCGGGGACGAAGGAGCAGAATGCCATGCCATGCGCCGCAGCAGGCTGTTCAGCCGGGCGAGCAAAATGGAAAGATCAAAAGGCTTGGGAAGATAGTCGTCGGCTCCGGCGGCGAAACCCTTCAGCACATCTTCCGGACGCCCGCGCGCCGTGAGCATCAAAACCGGGACATAGTTTTGTTTCTCTCGCAGTTCGCGAGCCACCGTAAATCCGTCCTTGCCCGGAAGCATGACATCGAGCAGGACAGCGTCAAAGCGGGGATCGTTTTTTGCCAATGCGGCCAGCGCGGTTTCGCCGTCGCCCGCAATCTCAACCTCAAAGCCATCGGCCTGAAGATTAAAGAGCAACCCCTGAGCCAGATGTGTCTCATCTTCGACAACCAGGATACGAGCCGGCTGTTGGGGCATAGTTCCTCAATTCGTTTGGCTGCGAGAGACGCGTTCCAGCAGGCGCGGCAATTGCAGGCGAATCGTTGTGCCGCGGCCTTCGCCGGGGCTCTTGGCCGAGGCGTCGCCGCCATGTTGGCGCGCAATCGTACGCACCAGAAATAGTCCCAAACCTGTGCCCTTGGTCTTGAGCACGTTGCGATGTGGAACGCGATAAAAACGCTTGAAGATTCTCTTCAGGTGGGCGGGCGGGATGCCAATGCCTTCATCGGAAACACTGAGCACGATCCAGGCGTCGTCTTCGACAGCAAGCTGGACTTTCGCGTGTACGCCATTCGGGGAATACTTTACGGCATTGCCGAGAATATTCTGCACCGCTGTCTGCAGGTCGTCCGGGTTGCCGCGCACCAGCAGCGGTCCGGTGCCGGATTCGGTTTCGAGGCTGATAGCCTGCTCCGGCAGGTGATTGCGCAGGAGCGTGGTTTCTACGCACTCCTGTACCAGGGTGCGCATATCGACCTCGGTTTGAATGAGATTGCGCGTTCGCTGGCCGACCTCGCCCGCCTTCAAAACCTGTTCCACCGTTGCCAGAAGCCGGTCGCTGTCGGTCAGCATGATTCCATAGAATTGCTGGCGCTGTTCTTCACTCAGCGCACGCCGTTGCAGGGTTTCCAGATAGAGCCGGATCGAGGTAATCGGTGTCTTCAATTCGTGCGTGACGGCGTTCAGGAAGCTGTCGTGCCGCTCATTGCGGCGCACTTCGCGCACGAGAAAGATCGTGTTCAGCACGAGACCTGCAATCAACAAAAGGAAAAAGGGAATGCCGACAACCATCGGCCAGACGCGGCGCCAGTTCAGGATGATCCAGCCGACGTTCAACGTGAGAGCGACGCCCACCATGCACACGCCAAGCGTGATGAAAAAGAACATGGCCGGTCTGCGTCGTGTGATGCGCATAAGTAAATGGAAACGCCCGCTCAGTCTACAAGTGAGCGGGCGAACTTCATCCTCTGGTTCTATTTTATGCTGTGCCGGCGGGCCGGGGATTAAGGGGATCGTATTGCGCAACCTTGATGTCGCGCGCCAGCCCCAGCTTCTTCAGCAGCCAGATGCCGTAGTAGTTTGGGTCGAACTCATACCATTTCAAGCCATGCCGCGCCGATACGGCGTGGGCGTGGTGATTGTTGTGCCAGCCTTCGCCGCCGGTCAGCAGGGCTACCCACCAGTTGTTGCGCGATTCGTCGCGGGTAGGGAAGCGGCGCGAGCCCCACATGTGGGTCGCCGAGTTCACCAGCCACGTGGAGTGCAGGCCCAGGGTCACGCGGAAGAAGATGCCCCACAGAACCCAGGTCCACCCGCCGATAGCAAGCAAGCCGAGGCCAACGATAGTGAGAGGAACCCAGTGGTATTTGCTCAGCCAGACATGGAAACGGTCCTTGGTGAGGTCGGGTGCGTAACGCGCCAGCATGACGGTCTGTGCGTGGAGCGATTCGCCGCTCAGGATCCAGCCGACATGCGCCCACCATCCGCCTTCCGTGGGCGTATGTGGATCGCCTGTTTTGTCGGAGAGTTGATGATGCACGCGATGTGTGGCGACCCAGAAGATCGGTCCGCCTTCAAGTGACAGCGTGGCACATACCGTGAGGAAGTATTCCACCCATTTCGGCGTCTTGTACCCACGATGCGTCAGCAGACGGTGATAGCCCATCCCAATGCCCATATTGATGGCAAAGACATAAAGTATCGCAGCAGTAATAACGGCTCCCCACGAGAAAAAGAAGAGTGCAGCCACCGCTCCGATGTGGAAGGCAACCATGAAAAAAGCCGTAACCCAGCTCAATTTGCCGCCCTGGGCCGCGCGTCCCAGCATCGGCAGATCGGACTTCGCGGTGTCGCGCTGACGCGGCTTTTCTACTTCAACAACGGGCGGTTCTTCCAGGAGTTCAACGGGCATGCGGAGCAGCATCCTTTAACGAGGGAATTGGGTCTAGTTAGACCGTATCAGCGCATGGCGAACCGTACCTGTAAGACTTTTGTAATGTCGTCGAGGTGTTTTTGAGTCCTTGAACCGCTCGCGTCAGATCTGAAGTTCTGACGCGAGATCCCGCAGGCTGCTGAGCGCTCGTTCCTCGGCTGTATCGACATATAGAAGACCTGGTTGTCATCCTGAGCGGCGTATGGCGCGTTTTTTGCGCCGTGCGCCGTCGAAGGATCTGCTTCCCGGCGTCACCCCGCATTTTCGCTGGACGAAAAGAAAAACAGATCCTTCGCCGCCGGCTCAGGATGACAATTCCTTGCTGAAAATAAAAACTTTCGCCTGCGCGTATATGTCGATACGGCCTAGCTGTGGCCGAGAATCGGATGCGGCTCGTAAGGTTCTTCGAGCGCTTTGATCTCCGCTTCATCGAGCTTGATCTCCAACGCGGCAAGAGCATCGTCGAGATGATGCGGCTTGCTGGCGCCGATGATCGGAGAGGCAATTTCCGGCTTCGACAGCATCCATGCAAGTGCAATTTGCGCGTTGTTGACGCCGCGCTTGGCTGCGATTTCAGTCACACGGTCTACGATGGTGAAATCGGAATCGCGATAATACAGCTCGTGGGCAAAAGCGTCTGTTTTGGCACGAACGGTTTCGCCGCGGTCCTGGCGATTGCGATTTCCGGCGAGAAAGCCGCGTGCCAGAGGGCTCCACGGGATAAGGCCGATGCCCTGATCTTTGCAGAGAGGAATCATTTCCCGCTCTTCCTCGCGATACACGAGGTTGTAGTGGTTCTGCATGGTTTCGAAACGGCGGAGACCAAGTGTATCCGACACATGCAGCATCTGTTGAAACTGCCAGGCGAACATCGAGGAAGCGCCGATGTACAGCGCTTTGCCGGCGCGTACAACATCGTCCAGGGCTTCGAGTGTTTCTTCGATCGGTGTTTCGTAATCGAAGCGGTGAATCTGGTAGAGATCGACGTAGTCCGTTCCCAGTCGGCGCAAGCTATCGTCGATGGCATGAAAAATGTGTTTGCGGGAGAGACCGCGCTGGTTCGGATCGTCGCCCATGGGACTGAAGACTTTCGTCGCGATTACGACCCGGTCGCGTGAGGGGCCAAATTCTTTCAGCGCCCGGCCGGTAATTTCTTCACTGACGCCGAGCGAATAGATGTCGGCAGTGTCAAAAAAGTTGATGCCGGCTTCCAGTGCGCGGCGGAAAAAGGGTTTGCTCTCCTCTTCTTCAAGAATCCATTCGCGCCATTTCTTGGAACCATAAGTCATGGCTCCAAGGCAGAGACGCGATACTTTGAGACCGGTTGACCCGAGATTGACATACTCCATACTGCTGCCTGCCTCCTGCGACTATTTGAAAACAGAGATCGTCTGATTGGATGTATCAGGCGAGTCGAACGGCTCAGACGGGATTGAAAGAAGTCCCCCCATACATGCTCGGGCGGTTGCGCTCGAAAGAAGGCAGACGCGCTTTGGCCGCAGGCGCGACTTTAATCGAAGGTGTAGAGCGCGGGACTTGACCGTGGAGCGAGATAACCCTCGGCTCAGGTGCGGCGTTTGCCGCGTTGTGCAGCCACCGCAGGTCCTGTGGACTCGCGAACGATCAGCTCCGGCTGCATCACAATCTCTTCCGCAAACTGCTTTTCCGGATTTGAAATCATATCCAGCAGAACCTGAGCGCCTTCGCGTCCCATCTCCCGCAATGGCTGCCGAACGGTCGTGAGGCTGGGTTTGTGATAAGCCGCGCTCATGATGTCGTCGAAGCCGATTACGGAGATGTTCTCGGGCACGCCCAGGCCCGAGTCATAGATGGCGCGAATCACTCCGATTGCGGAAATGTCGTTGAAGCAAAAGATGGCAGTGAAGTCGCGCGTGCGTGCAAGCAGGTCGCGCATGGGCTCATAGCCCACTCCTGGCGACCAACTGTCGGCATCGAGCTGAATGCAGTGGTCGGCGTCCACCTTTAAATTGAGCTGCTGTGCCACTTCGAGGATGGAGCGCCAACGATACTCGGTGTCGGGGATGATGTTGGGACCCTTCATGAAGGCGATCCTGCGATGGCCGAGATCGTAGAGGTGCCGCAGAGCGAGTTCCGCGGCCTTCAAGTGGTCAAGAACAATGTTCGTAACGCCGAGCGAATTGTTGTGTGCGGAGATGGCGACCGTAGGCAGCGGACTGCGAATCTCCGATGGTGTATTCAGCAGCAGGAACCCATCGACGGCTCGTTCGACAAGCATGCGGGGATATTCGATCATCAACTCCTGGTTCCAGTAGTGGCTGGCACTGAAGTAGAAATACTGAGCGCGCATCAGATATTCTTCGACGCCGTTCATGACCATGGTGAAGTAGCCTTCGCTGAG
>JAATFH010000312.1 GCA_015655315.1 Terriglobales bacterium | reverse complement strand
GACGCCCATCTACGCTGCTTAGGATGTCCGTCGAAGCCGCCGAGTTTCAGGAAGCGGCTTCGATCTGCACATCAAAATTGCGCCCCTCCCACCGATTTTCCTCTAACCAGAAAAGAGTAAATGAAACCGCGCCAGTCTGCTCTGGAGCGGTCGTAATGTCCGCAAAAGAGCCGGCATATCCCACCGTCGAGCTTTCCAGCGTCTGGTTGGTCTTCCATGCATCCGTCGTCCACACAACCTTGAAGCGATTATGCGCTGTAACCCGCAGCGTTTTACCCGCCGGAATCCTGCTGATCGGCCGCCGCAGCTTGAATACCTCGATCGGGCTTTCTTTGCGGCCATCCGCGTACCGATCCGCCACTACGGGAATGCGGTCAAAGACCCGTCCATCAGTCGCCGAGCGCAACAACTTCAGATACTCGGCATGCGCCCAGACCAGCGGCATGGCCGCTCCCGCCGGACCGCCGAAAACCAACCCATTCTTGTCTGGTTCGTCCCATATCTGCTCCGGCAGCATTCCCCCGACCGAGGCGAATTGCTCAATCGTGTGAATCAGCGAGCTGATATCGTTCCCCGCAGCCAGTTCGTAATGCGCCCGCTCCCCCGTAAGCAGAGGCCAAACGCGTCCCTGCCCGAAACCCAGGTACGGTCCGCCGTCCTTCCGCTGCCCGTAACCGTCGTGATTGTAACGGCGCCAGCATGGCCCCTTGGGCGTGTCTCTCTTCAACACCGCGTCCACGACTTTCAGCGAATCCACAATCAGCGGATCATTCGCCGGCCGCACGCCATACCGCACCAGTTCCAGAAAACCGGCGTCGATCACCTCGCGCGCTTCGAACTCGTTCTGTTCACCCGGCCCGCGGTTCGCGATACGGATCGTCTCAGTGCCGCACTCCTCGTGCGCGTACGGCTCGCCGCATTCCGGTGGACGGACGCGCATGTAATGCCGCTTGATTTCAGGATGGAGAACGCCGTTGTTCGTAACCGTCCAGTCCTCCAGATGACTCTGCAGCCAGTCGGCCTGCTCTTCCAGAAATTGCCCCAGTTCGGGTGCGCTGTGCGCCCGCGCCAGGTCCGCCGCGCAAATCAATCCCGAAATCACCGCCGCCAGCGTCGAAGGCGAGTAGCCCGGGCACTCCTCCCAACGCTCCTGCTGCGTCACCGGCGCATAGCGCACCAGGAAACCCGCAGCTCGCTCGACGAAAGGAAAAACATCGAAATTCCCCAGCCCGTCGAGCTTCCACAAACGCCACGCCAGCATGATCGGGAACGCAACCTCGTCCAGCTGCAGCCCTCTCCAGTACGGCGTCCCATCGATCCAGAAATTCTGTGCGAAGCTCCCGTCAGGCCGCTGCGTGCACGCAAGATAGACCAGCGCGCGCCGCGCCGTCTCCACCCGCCCGCAGGCCAGCAGAGCCGTTGCGCTCTGCACCATGTCGCGCGTCCACACCAGGTGATAGCCGCCGAGGTCGTCATCGCCCTTGGCATAGCCCCAGGGAATCGAAGCCGAAGCGATGAACGCTCCCGCATAGGTCTTGTCTTCATGCGCCAGCACAGTATTATGGCTGATCTGCATCAGCCGCCCGTGGTCTGTCGCACTCGTCGCCAGCTCCCGCGGACTTGCCGACCGGTGCCACTGTTCGATAAACCGCTTCAGGTGCTGCTCGAAAGGCTTGGACAAGGCCCCCATCGCCGCCGACAATGCCGCATGATGGCCCTCGCCGAATCCCAGCGCCACGGTAAAGTTGCGCACCCGGTGGACCTTGATCTCGCCCATGATGGCAATGTTGCCGTCCAGCGCCGAGCCGAACTCCCAGTCCATCTGGAAGTTGTGATGGAGATCCTGCCAGCCGTCGCTCGCCCCCACATAGCCGCAGCTCGCGCGGTCGAACCCGCAATCAGCGGTCAGCGCGATCGAGGTATGATTTTTCCACGCCACCGCCGCACGCTGGCCCGCGACCTCGAGAATACGGGCATTATTGCCCGCGCCTCCGCCTTCAATATGCGGGGAAAGCAGCACGTAGACCTTCAACCGATCCAGCAGGTCCTTATCGCCCTCGACCCAGACATGCGTCAACACCACCGGGTAATGCGGGTCATTGATGATGATCTTGGTGATCGTGTAACGCCCGTTGCGGTCGCGGTTGCGCACCTTCACCGCCAGCGAATCCGAATCGACATATTCGAATTCATGATCCATGTCGCGCCGCTCTTCATGAAAGAACGTCTCGCCATCGGTGACCAGCAGCTGCATATCGCGAATCTGAGGCCGGTCGATCGTCGGGTAGTAGACCTCGTTCAGAATGCCGTGCGACACGGTGTACCAGGCGCGGCTCGAAGCCGAATACGCCGTCCCTACCGCATCCTTCGCGCTTGAAGTCCAGCGCGGTTCCAGTCCCGGCGCGCCAAAGGCGACACCCTGCCCATCGATCCACTTATACTGCGGTGTCAGCACCGTCATCGTGACGACTTTCTCCTCTGAATGTCCGGAATAAGCACTCTACTCCACTTTGATCAAAACTCGTGAAAAAGGTGACACAAATCTGGTCTGGCACTATTCTACGAGCCGCGAACGCCTGAGCATGCAAAGCTCAATTGCAGGAGAAAAAATGCTTCTTCTGAACGGAGCGCGACAGGTGAGAACCTCAAACTCCACCCGGCCTGTTACAGGACCTGCGAATTCGTTTCCGGATCAGGATGGAACTGCACCTGCCGCATTGCATGTCCAATTTCACGGTTCTTCATAAATTGCTCCCACACAAATCCCGACCGCAGATTCTCGGCCATCAGCACGCTGACCCCTTGATCGATTCCGAGAATATCCGTCGCATACCAGTTCGATTTTGGATTGAACGCATCGACAAATCCATACCGCGTCCAGACCTTGTCGCCATACTTCTGCCGCATGCTTAAAAGCACGTGCGAGCATTCCGCCGGAAGAAACGGCAGCGACCCCGCACACGCCGACGGCACCACCGTGCCATCGAGCGTACCCATCGCCGGAGGCCCGCCCCACACGCGATACCCTTCGCGTGAATCCGAAGCCGTAATCCCCCACAGGTCCTGATCGATCCAGGGAAATTTCGCTCCCAGCGTCATGCACCACAGCTGATGTACGCGCGTTGCGGCAATCGAATTGGTGAAGTAGTTCGTATGCAGATCGCGCTGGTCGCGGTAGTCGCACCACGCATGCGCATATTGGTGAATAAATAGCGGAGCCAGCCCGCTGATGTAATCGATGCCGCCGAACTGCACCAGGGGGCGCTGCAGCGCATTCCACGTCTCCGGCGTTACCGGATGCGTCGGCGATCCAATCGCCAGCAGGTACATCGTCATCAGTTCGGCATAAATGTCCCACCGATGTTTCAGAAAACCCTGGTCCGGCAGCCATCCCATCGAAAGCGTCGTGCCCCCGTTAAGCATCCAGTCCCAGTCCACGCGCCGGTAGAAAGTCGTCGCCAGCGCCTCGATGCGCGCGTTCCCGGAAAAATACTGCCGGCACGTCAGCACGCCGCAGAGCAACAAAGCCGTATCGATCGACGAAAGCTCCGAGCCGAACATCCTCTGTCCGCTCTCGATATCGATGAAGTGATATAAAAATCCGTGTTCATGTGGACAATCTTCCAGTAGAAACGCCAGCGTCTTTTCGACGCGCGCCTCGCACTGCAGCTTCGGCAGATAATTCCGCTTCGCCGCGATGCACATCGCCGTCAGCCCAAACCCGGTCGCCGCAATGCTGGCCACGCGGCTCAGCGACCGCCCCGCCGCCGGAGCGCGGTCGCGCACCAGCCCCGTCTTCGGACTCGCTTCGTTGTAAAAGAAATCGCACCCGCGGCCTTCGAGATCGTCCAGCAGCGCATCGGCCTGCTTCGAGACCTGCGTCAGCGGACGGTTGATGAAGACGCCCGTGCCCCGCTGATACTGCTCGGCGTTCTGCTCTTCGGTCTTCGGTTCCTGCCCCGGCTTTACCTGCGGCGCCTGCTGCTGGTTCTGAAAACCTTCAGCCACACCGATGGCGGGGGCGCCCAGCACCAGCATTCCGGAGGCTCCGGCAGTGCGCAAAAGTTGACGACGGGTTATACGTGAACGACCCAAATGCAGAAAGTCTCTAGCAGTTTCTGATGGCAAGAAGCTTCGGCCGCTCACCAGTGTTCCCAAAAGACAGAGGTGTTCTCTCCCTCTGCACATCAGCGACGTTGTCATCCTGAACGAAGCGCGCAACGCGCAGTCGAAGGACCTGCTTTTCTAAGCAGCGACACGAAAAGGTGGGAGAGCGCGAACCTCTAACCGCCCAGCCCTCCGGAACAACGTCCAATTCGCAGTGTACCGAAAATAGGAAAGATACGTTTTGCACCAGATCGAAAAGTTATCCTGTCTCACGTGATCACCATTCGGCCTTCTACTGCAGCCGACGCCGCGGCGGTGTGGAAGATTCTTGAGCCCATCATCCGCGCCGGCGAGACCTACACTCTCCCGCGCGACTTCACCCGCGAGCAATCGCTTGAATATTGGTATTCACCCCATCACGAAACATTTGTAGCGGAAGAAAACGGAGAAATCCTCGGCACCTATTACCTGCGCGCCAACCAGCAGGGAGGCGGCAGCCACGTCGCCAACTGCGGATACATGACCGCACCCTGGGCCGCAGGCCGCGGCGTCGCCAGCCTCATGTGTGCTCATTCGCTCGAGCGTGCCCGTGAACGCGGCTTCCGTGCCATGCAATTCAACATCGTCATCAGCACCAACGAAGTCGCTGTACGCCTCTGGCAGAAATTCGGCTTCGAAATCGCAGGCCGTCTGCCGGGCGCGTTTCATCACCCGCAACACGGCTACGTCGACGCCTTCGTCATGTACCGCCAGCTTTAGCTTTTGCTCCCGCCCCTGAACGAAGTGAGGGGGGAAGGGATGTGCTTTCCTTTAATGCCAGCAAGAATAAGGGTGCCCCATCCTGAGCCGCAGGCGAATGGTGGGAACCGCAACTCCTCCCCGCGACAAAAATTAAACTTCCCCCAGCAACTCCCCAGCACCCAAACACGAATCTTCAGCATCCCTTATCATGGAGAACGCAGAACAAAGGGTGATCTCACGCCCGAAACATTCACGGTCGATTCGACCACAAGACCAGGAGGAAAGCTTTGGCACACGAAGTCCCACCCCTACCGTACGACTACGCCGCTCTCGAACCTCACATCGACGAAGCCACGATGAAGCTCCATCATGACAAGCACCATCAGGCCTACGTCACCAATCTCAACGCGGCCATCGAGAAACATCCCGACCTCGCCAAGCACACCGCCGAAGACCTGCTCCGCAACCTGAACAGCGTTCCGGAAGACGTCCGCACCGCTGTCCGCAACAACGGCGGCGGCCACGTCAACCACACCATGTTCTGGACCATCATGAAGCCGGGCGGCGGAGGCGAGCCCACGGGCCGCATCGCCGAGCAGATCAAGAAGGACTTCGGCGACTTCGAAGCCTTCAAGAAGCAGTTCAACGAAACCACGGCGAAGCAGTTCGGCTCCGGCTGGGGCTGGCT
>JAATFH010000050.1 GCA_015655315.1 Terriglobales bacterium | reverse complement strand
TTCATTGAGCGCTCCGTCATCATGACGACAGGACGCACACTTTGCCCGCGCATTTCCGAACTGAGGCTTTTGATGCGAACACCCATCTCTACTCCAATTCAAACCTTGTCCGATGCAGAACGTGCTCATATCACAGGCATGCTGGAAGAGACCAACTGGGTAGTCGGCGGGCGAAATGGAGCTGCAGCACGTCTCGGACTGCCACGCACAACTCTTATTTCAAGGATGCAAAAGCTCGGCATTCCCCGCAGCAGGATAACCTCTCCACGACGTCACATTCGCTTGAACACTTTTCTTCCTGACGAATATGAGGGACAGCGTTCGATGGCCGGACTTTTATCGATCAACGTTCACAAGTGGACTCTCACCTGCTTAAGAATATTTGATCAAGCATTTTCCGTTGCGCTTTCAACTTCACTACATTCCATGTAGTACAGATCATCACTGACCAACACGTGACGACAGTCATCTTGTCGGTTTCAAAAAAAATCAATACTTATTCCAACACTACGCCCACCACAGATGAACGTCTGGTTGATGATCGAAATTCGTACGGTCGATTAACGACCTCGTATGAGGCTTCAGAACCAATTGTTACCAAAAAACTGTAGATAAATGCAGTGCCATAGCTGCAGATTCTGAGGTTCCGCGAAAGCTGACAGCACTGGTACTGTCGGTAAATACCAGCTGATGACTACAGTGGCGTTATTTAAAGCTTGAACAATGTTCGGTAGGCATCCTGGCTCGTCGATTCATGCCTCTCAAGAACCGAGAAGTTGATCACTCATTCTTTACCTGGATCGCACCGGCAGGCGAGAAAAGAACGATGTCAAAGGGTCTTGTTCATCCAAAAAGATCGATACTGATTTGCAGTATCGCGTTCACTGTGACGCGGCTTTTCGATACCCTCGGTTTCGATTTGAAATTTGCTCCAATAACAAGCCAGTTCCATAGAGAAATGGGGGCCTTTTAGTGTGCCCGTACTTTCGGAGGCAGTCAACTCTCCCAGAATATATAGTTTCTACCACTAGAAAGTAATCTTCGGTTCGCAGCTTTTGTACGTAATGATTTTACGGGCGAAATGAATGAATATGAGAAGACGCTCCAATATCACGAGACCGCAAACAGCCAAGGCCCTTCACTCCCCCACCGGAATGCAACCTGATTACATCATTACTGTAAATGCGGAAAAGCTGATTCGATTTGCGGACCCTGCAATTACAGGTATGTTTGACTTTTCAGTGCAAGAGCGGCCAGGAACATCTTCATCTTTTTTTCTTACCGAACCTGGCAAAGAGCAGCGATCAACTGGGGATCTTATTGCCTATCGTAAAGGCGGGGTCGATTTCGATATGGAAGCAACGCGTAGTCAATTCGGTGCTAAAACAACGATTTTCATTCGCGATATCGGCGATCGCAAATACGCCCAAGAAATGCTCAGCAGTAATGAAGAAAATCTTCGACTCACTCTCGAAACCATCCCAGGTCTTGTCTACACTCAATCTCCCTCAGGCGAGATCGAATATGCCAATCGTCGGGTTACAGAATTTTTAGGTAAGACTTTGATGGAGCTTCGTTGTGGAGGATGGATCGATGCGCTTCATCCGGATGAAAAAGACTCCATCCTCAGATCCACTATCGAGAATTTTTCCCTGGGACAGCCGTACACAATGGAGTACCGATGCAGACGGTTCGACAAAGCCTATCGATGGTTTCACATAAGTGTCCAGCCTCTCAAGAACGACCGGGGTGAGGTTATTCGCTGGTATAGTCTTCTCACCGACATACACGACCGGAGAGATGCAGAAGATTCACTGAGAAGAACGCAAAGCAAACTATCCCAAGCTGCCCAGGTCGCTACTGTTACGGAACTCGCAGCCGCCATCGTCCATGAAATCAGCCAGCCTCTCAGCGCGATGATAACGAATGGACAGGTATGTCTTCATTGGCTCTCTGCAAGTCAACCCGATCTTGTCGAGGCCAGGGATGCAGTCGAGCGTCTGGTGCAGGATGGTAAGGATGCGAGAGAAATTATTAAGGGCCTGAGAAACTTATTCAAACGGTCGCCTCTACAGAAGTACCCACTGGATCTGAAACAGATCGTGAATGAAGTCATGGCCCTCGTCCACTGCAGAACAGAAAAGGAACACATTGCAGTCGATCTTCAATTACCGCGGAGCCTTCCCAAAGTGGCGGGTGATCGAATTCAGATACAGCAGGTCTTGATGAATCTTGTTTCCAACGCAATCGAGGCTATGCAGACAACGGATAGCCCCAGGAAGCTCTCAATTCGAGCTTTTCAGCAAGAGGAAATGGTGCTGACAGAAATAGAAGATCATGGCATCGGGGTACCAGATTTCGACAGAATTTTTGACACCCTTTTCACAACCAAGGAGAGCGGCATGGGGATGGGACTTCCAGTTTGCCGCTCCATCATAGAAGCTCACGAGGGTCGTCTGTGGGGAGCACCAAGCTCCAGCGGCGGAGCTGTTTTCTCCTTCACTGTACCGCTTTTTGGCAGCGTCCACGCAGGAACGATATTCGCATAGGGAGTGCAATTTTTCCAATGTTGCGCTGACCGCCTTGTTAGGCCATAAGTCCAAATAATACGTAGTGGAAAACTCGATCTTGATCGATTCGCCACTCTCTCTGACCAGGTCGATTAAAGCCATTGATAATTGACCTAGTCGGCTTGGCTTTTCTATCGAGTCTCCCGCGTAGTTTGTCTCACTCGAGGCGACGTTGTCAGGCCGGACGACCGGTTCTCATAGGCATCATCCATGATCACATTATTGTCTGAGAGGGTCGAGCCAATGGCTCTTGCAAGCGCGATCCTTGACTTTGCATACACTCCGAGTGCGGTTATTTCAACTGACTTGGCCTCCGCAAGATTGCTTTCGTGTTGCATGAATTCATACACCGTAGAAACGCCGGCCTTAAATTTGGCCCTTTCTACATCCAGCGCCTGCTCCTGCAATGTGCGCGCTTCCACGGCAGCTTTATAACTTTCGCGAGCCTGCTGGATGGCGATGAAGGCATTGCCGACCTGCAGCCTGACCTGGCTGCGCAATTGTTGTACACGAACTTCGCTCTGACGGTACTGCAACTCATCGCGCGCGGCATCTGCACGAGCAATCCGGTTGCGTATCGGAATGTTCAATTGCGCACCCACAGAATAATCTGGAAAGTCTCGTCCGAATACCTGCCCCAACAACGAGCCATACCCACCCAAGAGGTTCGACGGCGAGGGCACCGAAGGCTGACCTTGGGTTGCGGTTGCCGAGCTTGCCACTCCAACTCCACCGTTGTTCTGCATCGAGGCCACAAGATTTAATTCCGGCAGAAGCGCATTGTGCGAGCCCTTGAGACTCGATCGCACGTTCTCCTCTTCCGCCGACGCAAGCGCCAGATCCGGACGTTGTCGCATCGCAGTGTCGATAAGATTTACCAATGGCTCCAGGCTATTTGCGTCCGGCGTTTCTATTGGCGTGACAGTCTCGATAGAAGCCGTGGCCAAAGCAGGTTCGGAAATCCCTTGGCGCGTCAGGACTTCCTTGAGCAAAAGTTCTTGTTGCAAAACCATTCCCTGCTCATTGATATAGGCCTGCCGATTGCTGGCCACCTGCGCCATCGTCGACGTGAGATCGACCGGCGCCTGCGTGCCTAACTCTACTTCGTTCTTCGTATCGCGATACAGCCTCTCCGCGGCTTCGAGTGATTCCCGCTTTACCTGCAGATCTTGTTGCAAGCTGACAAGGTCCCAATACAGACGCATAGTGTCAGATATCGTGCTGATCAACTGCTGTGTAAATACTTCTCTCGCTATTCGGTTTTCATTTCTTGCGATGTGAATGAACCGCTTATTCATGCTGACGCCAAAACCCTGCAGCAGCGGCTGCGTAATTGTCACATTCAGAGAACTGCTTGTAAAAGGGTTTAGATTCAATCGCGTCGATGCCTCACTCACCTGTGTGCTGCTGAACGTCGCATTGAAGACTGTACCTGTCGAAAATCCTTGAATATAGCCTGCATTCCCGGAAAGAGTATGACTGGAAAAGAAGTTTGAGCCTGTTTGAAACGCATCGGATTGCGGATAAATCAATTGCGTAAGGCTGGCACCAGCCAGGATCGACGGATCGAAATGCGGCACTTCCGGACCGGAAGAGAATGCCGCAGAGCCCAGGATAGAAAGGTCACTTTGCGTACCTGTAATCGTGGCGAGATCTGCTGCGCTGCTTGGCAACTGAAGCACAGGAGAATAACCTCCGACTGTCGTCAGTAACGGTTCACCGGGCCCCCCCTCTCCGGATGGAAGCTCGCCAACAGTAGTAGGCACACCACGCAGCAATCCGCCTCCCTCCGCGCGAATGATCTCCGTCAGTGCAAACTGGCGGTCATATCGCTGGATCTCTACATCAAAATTATTCTCGACCGCAAGATCGATAGCATCCTGCAGGGTCAGAGTAAGCTTTCCATCGTGGAGAAGATGAGAAAGACGGTTAGAGTCTCGAGTGCGGGAAGAACGTACGACCGGAGCTTTGTAAGGAGACAACAACCAACCGGCGCGCCCTGCGGGACGCAGATTCATCTGCGAGGGAAAGTCTGCAGGCTCTGGAGCAGCGGGAAGCTGTTGGGACCACGCAACCGTATCGCGCCCTGAAAGAAAAAGGAATAGTAGCCCGGTGAAAAATACGAATAATCTCCAGTGTCTTCCCGCCCGTGCTTTGCTTCTTCTTCTCAACCGCGATACTTCCCTTCTCTAACGGGTTTCCGCCTGTAGTTAGTGAGGCTGTGAGTTTGAGCGTGTTGCAGTGGAGGCGGGCGAAAGACTTCCAGCAGCCTGTTTGATAAAAACGGGATTGACCTTGGCACCTTCGATTGCCGTATCACTCGGATTGACAACGATAGCTTCTCCAGCTTTCAGTCCCGATACGACTTCCAGAGAATCGCCGTAGTCGTGGCCGATGACTACTTTTCGAAAGCGGATAGTCTGCTGCTCGTCCACGACAGCAATTGTGGTGCCGTCCGCGCGAAAAACGAGAGCTTCGCTGGGAACCATCACTGAAGTTACGGTGCGAGGCAGATCGAATGTTACGGTTGCATACATACCCGGCAAGAGCGCTCCGTCTGTATTGTCTATATCGACCTCAGTAAGAAGCGTCCGAGTGTTGAGATTCAGGGAATCAGCTGTTCTGGTGATTTTGCCGTGAAAAGCGCGATCCGGAAATTGCATAAACCTGAGGTCTGCCGTGTCGCCGATTTTGATCGAAGGTGCATTGTTTTGTGGCACATCAATGAAGGTACGGAGAACATTATTTTTTGCGAGACGGAACATCAACGTGCTCGTGGCAGTGATCAGTGCACCGTCGTCGACGTTGCGCTGCGTTATGACGCCATCGAATGGCGCGCGCACCTGCTCGAACCCCTGAAGTTCGCGATAGCGCTTGAGGCTTGCAGCATTTGAGCCAACGCTGTTCGTCGCGGCAGCTACGCTGGAGGCTGCTACACCTACTGCCGCAAGCTGTGCATTGTATGCAAATTGGTAGTTATCGTTCGCCTGTCGGGACACTGCGCCACGTTTCACCAGTGCGGCCCAGCGCTCTGCTGTGATTTGCGCAAGCCCCGCATTAGCCTTGGCCTGATCGAGCGCCGCCTGGCTCTGTTGCAATGTTGATTGACTTTGCGCCAGCAGCGCTTTCGCCTGTTGTACCTGCTGGTCAAGATCTGGAGCCTCAATCACACCAAGTAACTGTCCGGCATGTACCCTGTCACCGATATCTACCAGTCTCTTCTTGAGGTAACCGTCGGTTCGAGCAAGCACCGGTGCTTCTGTGATCGGAGACATGGTCCCGGAGAGTTGAAGCGTGACTGAAGCCGGCGATCCTTGTGCCTGAATCACGAATATATTGGGAGCCGCCGCAGCCCGCTGCGACTTTTGCTCTTTCAGTTCCCCGCTAAGAACAAGACGAGGAACAAGGCCCACTGCAAGTATGACGGCGGCAACACAAGAAGCCACGATAAGGATCACACCCTTGCGAGAACGAGGCGTCGAAGCAGTTCGGTTAGGAACTGTCCGACCTACTTCCGTTGCATTTTGTCCTTCATGCTCAGACATTGTGCATCTCAAAGGGCGTGTAGAAACGCTCGAACAGGTTTCGGGACACGATTAATTTCCACATTCTCACGACGCTTCTCCCTGAGCCTCTGCACCGATTAATTGCTTGAAATTCACAGGCGCGTCTTTCCTCAGATAGCTGTACACGATTGGAATAAAGAGCAGGTTCGAAACGGTAACGAATAGCAAGCCTCCAATCACGGCCCGTCCGAGTGGCGCGTTTTGCTCTCCACCTTGACCGAAAGCTAGCGCCATCGGCAACATACCCAGAATCATCGCGGTCGCGGTCATGATCACCGGCCGCATGCGTACATAGCCTGCTGAAAGCGCAGCGGCAACCGAATCCTTACCGTCGGTCTGCTCGTCATTCGCAAAGGTGATAATCAGGATCGCGTTGGATGTTGCCACTCCAATCGTCATCAAAGACCCCATCAGGGACGGCACGCTCAGAGTGGTCCGCGTAACAAACAGCATCCACAAAATTCCCGCCAGCGCTGAGGGAATCGTCGAAAGCACAATCAGTGGATCGATCCAGGATTGAAAGTTGACAGCCATCAGCAGATAGACCAACAGCATCGCGCCGATGATGCCGATTCCGAGGCGCAGAAAGGAATCGTCCATCGTTCGGACTTGCCCGCGGAGAGTAATTGTCGAGCCTCCGGGGAGTTGCGTCTGATACTTCCGCACTACTTTCTCCACATCGTCCGCAACACTGCCGAGATCCCTCCGGTCCGGGGTGACAAGAATGTCGAAAACAGGACGGATAGAATAGTGATCGATCGCTTCCATGGAGACACTGCGCGTGAAGGAGGCGATATTGCCCAGTAACTCTGTGGAATTATTTCTGGCATCCGGATTTCCATACGCAAGCGACGAGCCCGCAGGCGCCTGCAGAATGGACGAATTTGCGACTGGAGAATATAGCGAGGCGCCGGATGCAGTAATGGGCGTCTGCAACAAATCTGACATCGAGTCCAGTTTGTACTGCGGATTCTGCACAAGGATCGTGTAACTGACACCGTTGGATGGATCGACCCACTGATTCGGTGATAACTGCCCGCTCGCGCTTAGTGAAACCAGCATACTGCCGGCCACATCGCGCTGCGCCAGGCCAGACTCCTCCGCTTTCACTCGGTCTACGTTGACATCGACCTCGGGATAATTTGGCTCCTGGAAGATATTTACATCGTTTGTTCCTGGAATTCTCGCTATCTCTTCTCGCATCGCCTGCGCGACTTTGTAATCTGCGGCCACTGCGCGGCCCCCGATCTGAACGTCAATTGGGGCAGCCAGTCCAAAGTTCAAAATCTGCGTGGTCATATCGGCGGCCTGGAAGAAATACACACAGTCCGGGAACTGTTTGCGCATCATCTCTCGAATGGGCTTCACATAACTGGCGCTCGGCAATCCTTCTTTCATTGCGATCAGGATGTCCCCATCGCCGTTCCCGATCGTCGCCGTATCGCTGAATGCCAGATTGACTCCGCTGGCAGGAAGGCCGATGTTGTCAAGAATCGTGTCGAGTTTGTTTGCAGGGATAATAGTGCGAATTTCCTCCTCAATGCTCGCGAAGAGAACCTCGGCTTCTTCAATTCTTGTGCCTGCAGGAGCACGAACATGAAGCCGTATCTCACCTGCATCGACGGAAGGGAAAAAATCGCGTCCGACAAAAAACACCAGAGCAAATGACGAGAAGACGAAGATCCCATAGATCGCGGCAAAGCTGCCTCGCCGCTGCATGATCCATCCCAGGAGTTCACTGTATCGTTCTCGAAGTTCTTCGAATCTCCGGTTGAAAGCTTTGTGGACTTTCCATATCCTTCCGTCCGTCGGCAGAGCGGGAGCATCTTCCGGCCGCTCTATTCGCGACACCTCGGGCTTCATCAGATAGTGCATCAGAGTGGGAACTAAAGTGCGAG
The DNA here is from genome assembly GCA_015655315.1 of Terriglobales bacterium. Classification (GTDB taxonomy): domain Bacteria; phylum Acidobacteriota; class Terriglobia; order Terriglobales; family Acidobacteriaceae; genus Alloacidobacterium. The sequence continues at coordinate 15,923 of JAATFH010000050.1, read as the reverse complement.
TAAGAAAATACGAAGTCAACATCGCGAAAACAACGGCCATTGCCAGCGGCGTAAACAAATACTTGGCTGCTCCCGAGAGCAACAGCACCGGCACGAAGACGATACAAATCGACAAGGTTGCGATAAGTGTTGGTGTTGCGATCTGTGAAGCTCCGTCCAGGATTGCCTTCACAATGGGCTTCTTCATTGCGATGTTGCGATTCGTATTTTCAATCTCGACGGTGGCGTCATCCACTAATATTCCGACAGCTAGGGCCAGCCCTCCCAGCGTCATGACATTGATGGTCTCGCTCAAAGCGTTGAGAATGACGATCGAGTTCAGGATGGATAATGGGATGGAAATGCAGACGATGATTGTGCTGCGGACGCTTCCCAGAAAGACGAGAATCATCACTCCAGTAAGCCCCGCTGCAATGGTCGCTTCACGTACGACGTCATTCACAGCTGCCTTTACAAAGACGGATTGATCAAAGATCGGCTTGATGTGCAGCGTCTTCGGAAGACCGGCAAGAATAAGGGGAAGCTTTTTCCTCACATGGCTCACAATGGTGAGTGTCGAGGTTGATCCGTTCTTCAACACAGTGAGCAGGGCGCCTCTGGTTCCGTCCTGACGAACGATATTCGTCTGCACCTCAAATCCGTCTCTCACATGGGCGACATCCTTTAGATAGACCGTCGCGCCATTGATGGTTTTCACTGGAATCCTATTGAATTCATGGATCGCCTTCGGACTGCTGTTGGTCCTGACCAGATATTCCCGCGTTCCCATTTTGATCGTGCCAGCAGGAAGAATAGGACTCTGATTGGTTACAGCATTGGAGACATCGGAAGCAGAGACATGGTAGGAGTACATCGCCTGGGCATCGGTATCCACCATGATGGCCCGCGTCTTGCCGCCGTAAGGATTGGGCACCGATGCTCCTTCAACGGTCGAGAGATCTTCGCGGATAAAGTTCTGTGCGTAATCGGCAAGCTGCTGTTCGGTTAAAGTGTCGCTGTCGATTCCAAGCTGCAGAATTGGCACGCTCGACGCGTCGTACTTGACGATCAGCGGAGGAAAGGTGCCGGGAGGAAATTGTCTCAGGAGAGTTTGTGTTACCGCTGTGATCTGGGAGATGCCCATCTCTACATTGGCAGTTGGCTGGAAATAGACACGGATCACTGCAACGCCGGTATATGAGCGTGATTCGATATGCTCGATATCGTTGACGGTCGTTGTCATGGCCCGCTCACAAATCGTCACGATGCGGCTTGACATGTCGTCCGGCGAGATTCCGTTGTAGGTCCAGATAACGCTAACTACCGGAATATTGATCGCAGGAAATATGTCTGTCGGCATGCTGAAGATCGAACCGATCCCGAGAACAGCAATGAGCAGTGACATAACCACGAAGGTATATGGACGCTCCAACGCGACCCGTACGAGCCACATCATGGCAGCACGCTCGCTATTCCCATGCACATCCGCTCTTCGTACGCGCTGTGCCCTGCTCTCATTGCGTGATATTCCAGTGACATTCCAGGCATCCTGGCTATAGATCCAGCACGCGGCATACCACTTTTAAAGCCTTGAAAACGGCGAAAAACAGCTGGGCAGTGTCGTCATTTCGACGAATGGTCGTCGTCGTGTCGACAAGCAATAGAAGATAACGTAGCGATGACTTGTCCCAACACATTGGGCAGCAATCACTTCTGAGCGACAACTTCTTTTTGTGAATGTGGCGGTGCGAATGCTAGTAACAGAGCGTTGGCTGGTTCTAAAGTCGGAGAGTCGCGCGGCGGAAATTCAACTATGCATGGAGCAACATTGTTTTCAATCATTGATACAAGCTCAAAGGTCCGCCACGCAGCTTTTGCGGCTCTCACTGCCGCAGGTCACACAGTCGAAGTGTTCTATTCGCTGGAAGCATTTGTGACCTCTAAAATGATCCATGCCACAGACGTTCTCATATTGGGCCGAACTCCAATGTGTCTCTCACAGAGCGATGCGCTCTTTCTCGCCAGTCGTTTACGCCCTGAACTGGCAACGTTTGTGCTCGAGTGCGATCCAATAAGAGCGCGCCAGCTCTGCCAACTGCATGAACTCAACACAGAGATCAATTACGATGACAATCCTTCAATCCGTTTGAATGCTCTCGGGATGGCATTGGGTCTCACCATTTCCACAACTAAGAATGCACTGAACGAAGAATAGTCACTCCCCCGGCCGATTGCTCGTAACAGATATGGGGATCAAATGCGATCCGATTGAAAGCTCAATGGCCGCGCACAAGCAAGGTGCCAAGAATGATCATGAAGATAGCCGCGCCTCCATGGATAAAAATGTGGTAGCTAAAACCAGTTCTGGAAAAGACCGTCGTCACGTCAGTGATAGGAACGACGAGCGACAAGAGTATCAGGATACCTGCGGTGCGGCCCTCTCTGAGCGCCATCATGGCAAAGAGAACCAGTCCCAAAGCGATGTCTCGAATCCCTGCGAGACGCACCCATGGAAAGGTATCCGCAGTTGTCGCGGGCATTCCGAACATCACCGAACCGGTTTGCGGAGCGACTAGAGCAAGCAATCCCACCAGAAAAATACCGAGAGCCAGTGCACCGCATAACCAATAGAGAGGCGATCTCGAGGTAAAACCGGTCATCGATGCCGTGGCGTCTTTCCCTGAGTCCATTTTCATTGCTCCTTTTATCCGGTTCATACAAAGCTGTGGGCTAGAGTAGACGCTTGATTTCGTCGGCCAGCTTCGCCCATGCTTCGAGATCGACGAAATGCCCTACTCCGGGGAGCGGCCGCCAGTCGCCTTCGCAACCAGCGTCGTTAAAACTCTTGATGGCAACGGCGGAAGGCAGCGCTCCGTCCTTCATTCCCCAGACCATTGTCACCGGTACGCTGATGGGCGTCTGGTAGACGGCGTACAGTCGTTTTCGCTGCGTTGGCGATAGCAGTGTCCCTACAAAGGCTCGATAGTATTCGATGGGACCATGCATGTCGGCGGTACGCTGGAATCGCACAACAATTTCGTCGACCAGAGGAATGTCCATCGTCCCTTTCTGCCCTTGCCTGACGGTGAACGACCATCTCAATAATTTTCTGCCGAGGTTTGTCGTAATGAACCACTCGGGAAGCCAGGGTATCTGGAAGAACGGCACCCACGGTATGCGAAAAGACTGCCAGTCGTCGCAGGTGAGTGCGGCACGGACAAGTGTTTTGGGGTGGGTGCAGTTGACGACGACCAGTTTCCGAATGAGCGAACCATAACGGTGGGAGAAAATCCAGCCGAGTGCCCCGCCCCAGTCGTGGGTGACGAGCAGGCAACCTTGGATGTTGAGTGCTTCGATCAGCGCGCGGATATCGTCGGTGAGAGTAAAGACATCGTAGCCGCTCTTTGCATAAGTGGAACCGGGATAGCCGCGAAGATCCGGAGCGTAGATGCGGCTCTCAGGCAACAGATCCATGATGTGCTGCCAGCTCATCCAGCCTTCGGGAAAACCGTGGATGCATAGGATAGGCGGTGCGGATGCGGGACCCGAAACACCTACATGGAATGTGATTCCATTCGCTTCGACCTGCCGGTGCTCAATGCTGCGTGGCACGATCCCCTGCTCCGAAACCCAGCCTGGGCTATGACGATATCAGAGATCGCATGCCCACCAACAGGTTTTCTGTGGGATCGTGCAACGAAAGAGGCAGCCGTTTCAGCGGAGCGAAAGACTGTTCCTCTCCGTTCAGGCTGCGTGTGTCACATCCATTTCGCTTAGACGGAGCACGAGACACTTTGCCGCGCCCCCTGCTTTCAGGAATTCAGTAAGATCTACCTCGATTACACGGAACTCTCGGGCCCGAATTCTTCGCGCAATTCTGGGCTGATTCCATTCAGCAGAATCGTACGCCCTACATTGACCGCGTTGCAGGCAAAACGCAGCGCATCGGCTTCAGAGACGCAAATCCTCTTTGCCGGGCTATAACGGGCTTCTATTCGCATCTGCGACTCAGCGTCGAAGGCGGCGGGATAGTACATCACGTCGCCATTTGACAGCGGGCAAAAACAGGTGTCGAGATGATAGAAGCGGGGATCGACCAGGCGCAGAGAAACTACTTCAAGATCCCACAAGCCGGTGAGATGACGATGGCTGGCTTCGCGAGTGCGTAGTCCATGGCCGGCCCACAAACGCGAGCCGTCGGCCTCAAAAAGCGCGTCTCCTTCGCCCTCAAAAGCGGTGGCCCGTGGAATCTCGCGCACGGCAAAGCCCGATTCGCGAAACCAGCGGCGGAAGTGCGGCTCCTCACCTTGACGCTCGGGATGATGAAAGCTGCTCAACGCCACGATGCCGTTTCGAACCAGTCCGGCATTGGCAGTGAAGACCATGTCCGGCGAACCCGGTTGCGGCTCAACCAGAAGCACGTCTGCAATTCCGGCCAGCGCGCTATGCAATCGCTCCCATTGCGTAGTGGCCTTCTGACGCGATGATCGGTGCACGTTGCCCGCCATCCATGGATTAATGATGTAGTTTACGTCATAGAGCTTTGGGGGACACATGAGGAACGTTGGCCGGCTATTCAGTGGCTTCGGAACTGCTGCGTCCGGATGCATGATTGGGTTCTCCTGCCAGAGTGTCCCTTGCTTTCAGCAGGCCGTCAATACGAATGATAATGCGCAGGAATCAGCATAATCATGCAATCACGGGTCGTTTGGAATGTGGAGGATCAATCGCAGGCCGGCGTTTTTCCGTATAGTCTTTCATCCGGGCTGGAAGTCGGAAGTATCTCTGCTACAATCCCGCCATCACCAAAAACTTATGAAAATCAAACCCATCGCCACCTTTTTGCTCGCATCTACGATGCATCTGGCTGCCCAGACTACCGCGAAGACACCCGTGAAAAAATCTCCGACTGACCCGCTCGCCGTCCACCGCAACGCCATTGTGATTGATACCCATGCTGACACGACACAACGGCTGGTGGATGAGAACTATGACCTGACTGATCCTCTGAATGGTGGACAGCTCAACTTCGATGCTGCGAAGAAAGGCAACCTGGGGGCGGAGTTCTTCTCGATCTGGGTTGAGCCTGATCTATATAAAGGCCAGTCTGCACATCGCACACTGGAGCTGATCGATGCGGTCTATCAGCAGGCGGCGAAGCATCCGGACCAGATGCGCATGGCGTTTTCTCCAGCGGATATTATTGCCGCGCACCGCGAGCACAAGCTGGCCGCGCTGATGGGGATTGAGGGCGGCCATTCGATTGAGAACTCGCTGGCGCTGCTGCGCGATTATTACCGCCTGGGCGTACGTTACATGACGCTGACGTGGTCGAATTCCAATGACTGGGCGGATTCCTCTGGCGATATCGACGACCCGAAGGTGCACCATACGCAGGATGGGCTGACAGATTTCGGCAAGGATGTTGTGTACGAGATGAACCGGCTGGGGATGATGGTCGATATCTCGCATGGATCGGACAAGACGTTTTACAGGGCCGTGATTACCTCGCGCGCGCCGGTGATTGCTTCGCACTCTTCTGCGCGTGCTCTTACGAATGCTCCGCGCAACATGACGGATGATATGCTGCGCGCTGTTGGCCGCAGCGGGGGCCCGAGCAGCAAGGGCGGCGTGGTGATGGTCAATTATTATTCCGCGTTCATCAGCCAGGCGTATCGCGATGCCGATCAGGCGCAACGGCCTGAGGTGAAGAAGGCGACTGACGAACTAAAGGCGCAGTTTACAAAGGAAGGAAAGCAGGTTACGTACGGCGATCTGGAAAAGCTGCAGCAGTCGTACGCGAATAAGATTCCACGTCCCCCGCTGAGCGCACTGATCGATCATATCGATCACATCGCCAAGGTTGCCGGAGTGGATCATGTGGGGCTTGGATCGGATTTCGATGGCGTTTCCGGCCAACTACCCGAGGGGATTGATTCGGCTGCTGATCTGCCGAAGATTACGCAGGCGCTGATGGATCGCGGGTACTCGCCTGCGGACTGCAACAAAATTCTTGGCGGAAATCTGCTGAGAGTCTTTCGTGAGGTAGAGGCAACGGCTAAGGAACTGCAAGCGGAGTCGGGGAGCCGGCCGAAGATCGGTGAGCAACAGCCGTTTAAGAAACCCTGAAAACGCTGGATGATGGGGATCGCACGTTGCATGCTCCTGGCCTCCCCTCCCTTTCATCGAAGGTGGAAAAGGCAAATGATCCTTCGCTGCGCTCAGGATGACAACTTGTAGAAAACATTAGGAAACGAGCAGGATGCGGTTTCCACTCGCGGTGGCAATGCTGTACCCTAAATTTTGGAATATTGCATGAACGCGTTTGCTCGCTTGACCTCGCTCGCATTTTTGTCGTCTTCGCTGCTCTGCATCGGTTTCGCACAACAGTCCACCCCTCCGACTACACCTCCTGCGACACCTCCTGCTTCCAGTCAGGATTTGCCGGATTCACCGGGAACGCAAGCACACATCAGCCCCCAACCCACTGGGCCCACGGCGGTCCTGGATACGAGTATGGGGCGCATCACCTGTAAGCTGTTTGCAAAGGAAGCTCCGAAGACCGTCGACAACTTCGTGGCTCTGGCAAAGGGAACCAGGGACTGGACCGATCCAATCACACACAAGAAGATGCACAACAAACCGCTATATGACGGCACGCAGTTTCATCGCGTCATTCCCGATTTCATGATTCAGGGTGGCGATCCGACTGCAACAGGGATGGGCGATCCCGGATACATGTTCGAGGATGAGGTCGATCCGAATCTCAACTTCGACGTTCCGGGACGGCTGGCGATGGCAAATTCCGGTCCGAATACGAACGGCTCGCAGTTTTTCATTACCGAAGCTCCGGCCGAACATCTGGACCAGAAACACACAATCTTTGGGCAGTGCGATGACTCGAGCATTCTGGTAGTAAAGACGATTGCGCGCGTGGAGCGTGATGGCAACGACAAGCCGAACGATCCGGTAATTCTGAAGAAAGTCACTATCGTCCCCGATGGTCAGCCGCTGCCTCCGGCACCTTCGACTGCTGCACCGGCATCAAAATAACAGATTATTTGAGCTGACGTTTGCTATGCCGCACACGAGTTGAGGCGGTATGAGATTTTGAGAGTTTCACAAAATAACGAAGTATTTAAGGAGTGGAAACATGGCCCGTACAACCGGAACATATGCAATTTTCAACACCAGTGAAGGAACGATCGTTTGCCGTCTATTTGAGAGTGACGCGCCCAAGACGGTCGCCAATTTCATCGAACTTGCCGAGGGAAAACGCGAGTGGACGCATCCTATCAGCAACAAGAAGAGCAGCGACAAGCTGTATGATGGCACCATTCTTCACCGCGTGATTCCGGACTTCATGATTCAGGGCGGCGATCCCGCAGGTTCTGGTTTCGGCGGTCCCGGCTACAAATTTGAGGACGAGACGAAGGGTTCTCAGCATAAGTTCGACAAGCCGGGCAAATTGGCGATGGCAAATGCAGGGCCGAACACAAATGGCTCGCAGTTCTTTATCACGGTCGCTCCAACAACCTGGCTTACGGGTAAACATACGATCTTTGGCGAAGTCGTTGAAGGCCAGGATATCGTCGATAAAATTTCAAAGGTCGCACGCGGCGCACAGGACAAGCCCAAGACTCCGGTCACAATCGAGTCGCTGGTCATTGAGCGCGTGGCCTAGTTACCCATTCATGGAGCAGGGCCTTCGATAATTTATTTCGGAGGCCTTACGCTTTTGCACAGTTGACAGCTTGGAACCGTACGCGTATCTATAAATTAAGTTTGTGCGGTGAAGGAGTTCACCCTTAACCGCTGTCCCTCCTTTGTGGCCGGACAGATGATGACTCCTGACAGGGAACCCTGTCGTGGAGTTGTATTCCCGGCGCGTTCCCTACATATATTTGAATGGTTATAACTTCCGGCTTGCTTGTGAAGGAAGGAGGACTGTTTGCGGAACTATATTTATATCGCCGCGGGTGGCGCCCTGGGCTCCCTTGCCCGCTACTGGATCGGCTCTGCGGTCACGAACCGCTTAGGCACAAAATTTCCTTATGGCACGTTCATCATCAACATCACCGCGTGTCTGATTGTCGGTTTTTTTCTCACGCTGCTGGGCAGACGACCGGAAGTGAATCCCGCCTGGAGATTTCTGATTCCCATCGGTTTCGTCGGCGCTTACAGCACGTTCTCTACGTTCGAGTGGGAGACATTCTCGAACCTGCAAACCGGCGCTTTTCTGGTTGCAGCGTTGTACGTAGTGCTGAGTTGCGTTCTGGGACTGGCTGCCGTGTGGTGCGGAGTCCTGCTTGCACGCCTGTGCTCGTGAGGGCGATGATGATTGCGCCGTTGTCGCGCACAGAACTGGAGAAGCTATGTTCCATACCGAAAAAGCTGTCAAAATATCCATCTACATCAGCGAGGGCTCGACACATAAAGGCGCCGCGGCATATTCGAGCATTCTGGACTTTCTATTCTTTCGCGGCGTTACAGGCGCGACAGTACTGAGGGGAGTGGCTGGTTTTGGCGCGGACCATCATCTGCACTCGGCGAGCATGGTCGATATTTCGGACCGGATGCCGATGAAGATCGAATTCATTGAGTCGCAGGAGAAGGTTGACGAACTGCTTGCGCAACTTCAGGAGATGGCCGGAACGGGCATGATCGAACTGCAGGAGACGACGATTGCCAGGCAGCCGCAATTGCCGAAAGAACAGAAGGCTCCGCCTCCGCGCGTCAAAATCGAAGGCAAGGCCAAGCTGATGCGTATCTTTATTGGAGAGAGCGACCACTGGCAGGACAAGCCTTTGCATGAAGCGCTGGTGATGGCCATGCGCGCTCACGATCTCGCCGGAGTAACGGTCTATCGCGGCATTCTGGGATATGGAGCGCATCGCAGAGTCCACAAGGAAAAGCCGTTCCACCTCTCGCATGACAATTCCATTATGCTTACGGTTGTCGATACAGACGAGAAGCTGCAGACTTTTCTGCCGGTTGTGGATCAGATGGTGCAGGAAGGACTGGTCGTGCTTTCGGATGTGGACATTATTAAGTACGCGCATCGTCCGGAAACGGAAGACCACGAATAGGTTCAGGACATCTGATGCATGCTTGAGGCTGAAGCTCCCACTCCTTTGCGTGTTAATCGATTAGAACCCTTCGCTGCCCTCAGGATAACAGCGGTTTTATTTTAGCGGCTTGAGATCGCCCAGCACTGTCGGCAGCAACTCCGACACGGTGGGGTGAATGTGCATGGCACGCTGGATTGTCGTGTACGGAGCCTTCGCGTACATCACGTCCAGGATGCAGTGGACGGCTTCGTCGCATCCTGTTCCAAGAAGTGATGCGCCCAGGATTTTTTTACTTTCCGCATCAACGAGTATTTTCAGAAAGCCTTCGCTTTCACCCTTCTCGACAGCGCGTCCCACTTTTGTCATAGGGCGTGTGCCGATGAGAGCCGGCTTTCCCGATTGGCGCACTTCCCTTTCGGTCATGCCAGCGCGTCCCAGCGGTGGATCGGTGTAGAGGCAATGAGCTTGAATCCTATCGCTCACACGACGCGGGTCGTGATCGAGCAGATTCGCTGCGACAATTTCGAAATCATTGTATGAGGTGTGGGTGAAGGCGCCTTTGCCGTTGCAATCGCCCATGGCCCAAATGCCGGGGATGTTCGTACGAAGCTGATCGTCCACTTTGATGTAGCCGCGTTCATCTATTTCAATTCCCGCACGGTCCAGCCCCAGGTCATCGGTATTTGGACGGCGGCCGACAGCAAGAAGGATGTGCGAGCCCACGCTTGCGGACGCGTCGGATTCACAACTAACGCCAACGGCGACGTCATCGCCATGCTGTTCCAGATGAATGCATTCGGCATTGAGTCTGAATTTGATTCCTTCTTTTTCAAGAAAGCTCTTGATGGCTTCCGAGATATCTTCGTCTTCGTGCTGCACGAGGCGCGGACCCATTTCAATGACAGTCACCTCACTCCCGAAGCGCCGGTACATCTGCGCAAATTCGAGGCCGATGTAACTGCCGCCGACAATAATGAGGTGTCGCGGCAGCGTATCCAGTTGCAGAATGCCAACGTTGGTCAGGAAAGGAACGGTATCGACGCCGGGTAGATTCGGGACATTTGCTCGTCCGCCCACATTCAGGAAAATCTGCTCAGCCGACAGTAGTTCATCTCCGACACGGATTTCATGCGCGGATTCGAAGTGGGCATGGCCGGTGTAGACCGTGCAATTCTGCATGCCGCGCAACCAGGCTTCGATACCAACGCGGGATTTCCCGGAAATCTCATCCTTACGCGCTTTGACCGCCTTCATATCGACGGAGACAGGTCCTCCGGCGACGACTCCATAGGCTGACGCGGTACGGGCTTTATGCGCAACGTATGCGCTTGCGACCAGCGTTTTTGTCGGGATGCAACCAGTGTTTACGCATGTGCCGCCGAAGAGCTTACGCTCGATCATGGCTACTTTACGACCAGCCTGCGTAAGCCGTCCGGCCAAGGAGGGACCAGCCTGGCCAGCCCCGACGATGATGGCATCAAATTGAGTAGTCATTAGATGTGAGTCACGATGAGTAGGCCGCCAATGATGGCAATGGCATCTTCGATGAGAGCGACGGGAAGGTCCTTGCCGCCAAACGCCGCCGCCAGCCGTCCTCGAAACTCGGCTCCGCCCAGCGTTCCGACTATAGCTCCGATGGCGCCCGCCACCATGCCTGGTATCAGTGTTTGTTTGGATGCTCCGAGCGCCGCTCCCGATAAGGCGCCGGTGATGATGCGCGTGATGAACTGTGGCGGAACTTTTCGACTCGGAGTTTTAGGCAGCTTGTCGTTAACGAGTTCCCCAATCGCGGCAACTGCTAAAATCCAACGAGTAACGGGGTGGCTTAAGAAATGCAGAGGGGTGCCATCGAGGTGTATCCAACCAAGGCCTGCGGCCCAGCTCACAATTGCCGGCGCCATCAATGCGCGCAATCCGGCAATGATCCCAATGAGAAAAGCGAATAGCAGAATCATGCAATCTCTCTTTCACGTTGAATAAACGACTCGCGTACAAAATGACAGATCTTGCATATCTGCAAGCCACGCTTGCATTCGTACAAGCTACAAACTTGCGAACCGGCTTTTAGAGTGACACAATACTACCTTATCTTCAGCTCCCGGCAAACGAAACCTTCACAAAGCGGGAGGACTGTTATGGTTTTTTGATGCCTGTTGCGGGGAACGATTTCTGCCCACCTCTCCGGATTGGACAAATGCAGAATGACATAGCGCTCATGTACATTAAGGTCGCATTCGTGTTTCATTTTAGAATGTATGCCGTCCCGCATATCGGTACTTGCAGAAGAATGCATCTGAGCGTTTGCCTGAACGAATCGGACGTCAGGTATTTACATTCGCATCGACCAAAGGATCAGAGATGATTACTCGACGGAAGTTTCTCGGCACGCTCGCAACTGGGGCGACAGGCATGGCGATCGGAGCAACAGCCAAAAGCTATGCTCAGATTCTGGGATCCAATGATCGTCTTAATTTTGCCATCTTTGGATTGAATGGACGTGCCTATGCACATCTATCCTCTTTGAAAGCAAATAAAGACTCTGCTCGAATCTCACATGTCTGTGACGTAGATAGCATTATCCTGGAGAAGTTTGCTGGAAGCGTGCAAAAAGAATTAGGCTATGCACCTGCGAGCGACAAAGATTACCGCAAAGTGCTTGCGTCAAAAGATGTGGATGCAATCACGATTGCAACGCCGGACCACTGGCACACGCCTCTCGCCATTGCAGGATTACAGGCAGGCAAGCACGTTTATGTGGAGAAGCCGTGCAGCCACAACCCCGCTGAAGGCGCATTGCTGGTGGAAGCACAGCAGAAATATGGAAAGCTGGTGCAGATGGGCAGTCAGCAACGGTCGTCGAAGCACACCATTGAGATCATCAATAAGATTCACGATGGCTTGATTGGCAGAGCTTATTTTGCAAAAGCCTGGTACAGCAATACACGCAAGTCCATCGGAGTGGGAAAGGAGATTCCGGTTCCCTCTTCACTCGATTGGGATCTCTGGCAAGGGCCTGCGCCCAGGAAGCCCTATAAAGACAATTTGCACCCTTACAACTGGCACTGGTTCTGGATTTACGGCACCGGCGAGTCGCTGAACAACGGGACACATGAAGTAGATGTCTGCCGCTGGGCTTTGGGCGTCGACTATCCCAAGCTCGTCACGGCTTCAGGCGGCAGATATCAATTCAAAGACGACTGGCAGTTTTACGATACTCTTGTGACCAGCTTTGAGTACGAAGACAAGATGATTACATGGGAAGGGAAAAGTTGTCAGGGCATGAAGTACTACGGACGCGATCGCGGATCGACGATTATGGGCACAACCGGGACAGTACTCGTTGACCGTGATGGATATGAAGTTTATGACTGGAGCGGCAAAAAAACGGACGAGTTCAGGACCGGCAGCGCAACCAGTTCAGCCGATCTCACCGGCCGCGATTCGATGACCGATGATCATTTCGCTAATTTCATCGCCGGCATTCGCACTGGCGCGAAACTGAATGCACCTATCGCTACCGGCAACGTCTCTGTGACGATGCTTCAGCTCTCGAACATTGCCTGGAAGTTAAGCCGCGAACTGAAAGTGGATACGAAGAACGGGCATATTCTGGATGACGCGCAGGCGATGAAGGGCTGGTCCCGCGAATATGAAAAAGGCTGGGAGCCACGTATCTGACTCTTACAGGAAGCGGTCAATAGCCACCGCTTCCCTTCTCAACGTATCAGCATTCGCATTTTAGTCAGCGATAAACGCCATAGCTCTTGATGCCAGCACAAATCATCTGAATGGATGAATCCCAGGTGTTGGATGCGAAGTACTGCATCTGCCCGCTCTTTTCGGATTGCGATGCGAAGGTGGCTAACGTGGATTCGTCTTTGGGACTTGAAATACCATCGAATGTTGAGGTCTTGTGCGGAGATGGTTTTGTATTCGGCAAGGACGCTGACGGTTGCGCGACCATACTGATGCATTTCAATCGACAACGCCTCTCCGTTCATGGGATTGCCTGCACAACGGACCTCATCTACATCAGGTGGCGTTAGCCACGTTTCTATGTATTCCGGGATCGTGAGCGCATAAAGGAGCCGCGAGGGCGCTGCGCTGAAGGCGGCAGTGGTTCGCAAAGTGAGCGTCTGGACAGATTCGCGATGAAGTTGATTTGCCGCGATAAAAATGGGAGCCTGTAACTGCGCACTCATGGATTACCTTTCCTCCAACTTTAGAAAATCACTTTCGCTCCCAGCATGACGAACCGATTGCCAGAGGTCAGACCCGTTGGTGTCGGCACGCTGCCGGTATTGTTGTAATCGACAATGCCAAGGTTGATCTGCTGTGCTACGAAAGCTCCGGGCGTTCCGCGGTAGGCCTGATTGAGAACGTTATAAGCAGCCATGGAAAGCTCGATGTTGATGCGTTCTGTGATAAGCGTGCTTTTGATGATCGTCGCATCCAGTTCGCTGAAGGTAACACCGCGATTCAAACTGCGGCCCGAGCCCGGATATGGATTCCCGGCAAGTTGCGCGTATGCCTGGTTATCGATGATCCAGTGAGCCGATGATGGGTCCATCGAAGTGCCCGGGTTGTAGTTACCGTTGTTGTCGACGAAGTCGCTTTGGTACGCGACAAACTGTGGAGCGCCCAAGGTCGGGCTTCCGTTCACAGTCGGGCCCGTGTACGGGTTGTAGTAGACCACTGTATTGAGTGGAGCCTTCTTGTTGGAGAGAACTAACCGACACGTATCAACGCCCACGCCCACGTTGAAGTCGCCATTGAACGTGGCATCGCAGAAACTTATGTCAGGCGTAAAGGCATCAAGACCGACGGGCTGGTAGAACGTATAAGGTTGTCCGGAGTTGTAGCGATACACAGAATCGAGAAAGTAGCCATTCATGAGTCGAGACAGCAGGCCAGTCTTTCGCTGCGTATGCGGAAGGTCATACATGAATCCGAGTCCTACGACATTTGGAAAATCATTGCCGCTCACCCCGCGCTCGGGAGCACCGGGATTAAGAGGATTCTGCGGAAAGGCGATCGACGACCCACCCGCACCGGTACTGCGGAATGCGTCGGTCGCATTATCGAGCGCCTTGCTATGCGTATAAGCAAGCGTTCCCGTGAGGCCATGCAGATTGCGTGTCGTGAGATTCAACTGCAAAGCATTGTAGTTTGCCCATCCTGTATTGCCGACCAGACTATTGTTGCCCAGTGAGCAATCAGGTCTCCCAAATCCAACTGCGTTCGGGTCCTGGCAGAGTGGAATCGGAACGTAGTTGGGAAATCTCTGCTGCACTTGAAGGAGAGTTGGATTGCCATTGCTGCTCTGGAAATTCTTTTGTGTAATGCTGCCGGTGTAGCGCATCTCTCCGACTGCGGCACCACCGAATTGATGCTGGATCGCCAGGGTATATGTCTGCGTATAAGGCGGTCGGAAGTTTACATGCACGCCCCCGTGGTCCCGAGTGCGCGGGTCTGTTCCGCGGGGCAGTGCAGCAAGATTCGCAGCGCGGACACTTCCAACCGTGAAGCTCGCGTTCGATGGAAGGCAATTTGCGCCATCACACACCACCTGTCCGGCATTCGACGTAGGAGCGAGGACCGCATCATTACTGAAGATGTTGTAGAAGGATGGGTTGGAATTGATAGCGTAACCTCCGCGCACAACCATCTGTTTATCGAAGCCTGGATTCCATGCAAATCCGATGCGCGGTTGAAAATTTTTGAAGAAGTCATCGACGGCGGTCACCGTGCGGACAGCAATTGGCAGAGACTGGTCCCAGAATGCGGTGGCAGGATTCAACTCGCGAGCAACGGTTTCGTCGTGCAGCTGATTGTATGGCTGGCTGAAGTACTCCCAGCGCAGGCCTATGTGCACGGTGAAACCAGGCATCACCCTCCAGTCGTCCTGAACATAACCGGCAGCATCAAGTTCAGTAAAGCGGGTTGTGTAATCGCCATCAGCGAGACTAAGCGTGGAGACATTTTGCGCGGTTTGCCCTGCCAGGGGACCGTTCGCGAGAAAGTTGCTGAGATTATTAAAGACGAATGTTCCGCCATAGCTGGGAAGGTACGTGCTCGGCGAATTTTGATAATCGATTTCTCCACCAAAAAGAAGTGTGTGATTTCCGTGACTCCATGTGGCATTGTTCTGTACCTGCGTGACTTTCACGATGCGCCCCTGCGGGATCTGTGGGTTCTGCGTATAGCCAAAGCTAAGATCGCTGCTTCCACTGAAGACGATGTCCGAGGGGCAGGAATTAATAGCTGTAACTGTGCAGTTGGGAAATGCTCCTCCCTGGAGGAAAGCTCTCGTCTGTTGGAAACTATAGCGAATCTGGTCAACCCAATGTGCATTGAAGGAATGCGTCCAGTCGGCTCCAACAGAGTGTGCGCTGCCGAGTGAATCACCCCAGCCACCGGCAGCGATGTCTCCAGCGGCAGCAGCCTGGGCAAGATCCTGATAAAAGTAGCGCAGGAAAAGATGGTCTACCCCAGTCGGCTGCCAATCTAAACGTCCGAGATGTTCTTGATCTTTGAATGGTGTCGTAATAAGTCGTTGCACCAAAGAAAACGGGATGGTTGTGGTTATCCCGCCGGGTCCAGTAACGGACTGCATAGTGATTGCACCTACCGGTTGCGGGTTGCCCACCTTCACACCGTATGGCCCATAGGTCTGAAGAATAGCTACCGATGGATTATTGGGAAATGTAGATGCGAGTTGCTGAAGACCGTCTGGAGTGGGCGTCAAAGTTCCGTTGGTTGAATTGGTTGAGGTTGCCGGCGCAGCGCCTGTGCGGGTCGTGTACAAATAAGCGCTGCAGAAAACCCAGAGTTTACCTTTAAGAATGGGGCCGTCGAGCGTGATTCAGTAAC
>JAATFH010000121.1 GCA_015655315.1 Terriglobales bacterium | reverse complement strand
TCTGGTCAAGGTGCACGAGGCTAAGAAGAACCAGATCACCTACGGCTTCGGCTTCGAGCTCATCAACCGTGGCGGTAGCATTCCGAGTGGTACGGTCGCCCTACCGAATCTTCCTCCCATCGGCCTGCCTTCCTCCTATCGAACGAATCAGCAGACTTTCTATGGTCCGCGGGGAAGCTTCCAGTACACCCGAAACAATTTCCGCGGCAAGGGAGAATCCCTATCATTTACCGCCTTCGCCGGACGTCTCGACCAGCGTCTGGCCGCTTACTACATCAATCCCAACCTGCGCTGGTCTATTTGGAGAGCGACGCTCTCCGTTTCTGGCGAGCGCGATGAGGAGAACCCCATCTTCTCCTCGCAGCAGGAACTCGCGAGTTATCAGATCCAGCGCACTTTCGACAAAAAGAAGGCGAACACCTTGTTCCTGCGCTATAGCTTCAGCCATACCAAGTTAACGCGCGTCGAGATTGATGCACTGGTCCCTGTCGAAGACCGCAACGTGCGGCTGTCTACGTTAGCAGCCAACCTCACGCATGACACCCGCGATAATGTCCTCGATGAACACAAGGGGATGCTGGACAGCATCGAAATCGACTACAACACCTCCAAGCTCGGCTCCAGCGTAGACTTCGCCAAGCTCATCACTCAGGCAGCCTACTACATGCCGATCCTGCATCATCAGAACCTGATCTGGGCGAACAGTATCCGCATCGGTCTGGCGCAGCCATTGGCGGGCAGCCGCGTTCCATTGAGTGAGAAGTTCTTTACGGGCGGCGGCAATACGTTGCGCGGATTTCCTCTCGACAGCGCGGGACCTCAGCAACCGGTCTGCATCGGAGAATCGGGAAACAGTGTGGACTGCGGTTCCAACCCGAATGCGTCCCGTATTAATGTTCCAACCGGTGGTAATGAACTGCTCTTGCTCAATTCCGAACTGCGCTTTCCGCTCGGGATCAAAAAAGGACTGGGGATGGTCGCCTTCTATGACGGCGGAAATGTCTTCCCGACCGTCGGATTTCACGACTTCACATCTCTGTATTCGAACAATGTGGGCCTCGGCCTGCGGTACGCCACGCCGGTCGGTCCGGTGCGTATCGACCTGGGGCGAAATCTGAATCCCGTGCCGGGCATCAATGCAACACAGTACTTTATCAGTATCGGGCAGGCATTCTAGGCGGAGGTCTTCTGTGTTCACTGGCGCTAGATCTGAATCAAATCTGCAACCCGACCCGCAGCCACGCAAGCACCTGCTGGTGCGCATTGCTGCCTGGCTGGCGGGCGCAGTTGTCGTGCTCCTCTTGCTCGCAGGGCTCACGCTGGAAGTTCTTCTGCACAGCGTGCGCTTCCACAACTACCTGCTGACGACCGTTGAGAAGGATGCAAGCGAGACCCTCAACACAGAGGTCTATCTTCAAAACTTCGCATTCCATCTCTCCAACTTAAGCCTCGATCTGTACGGACTGCGCGTCAACGGAGCAGTTCCCTATAGCGATCCTCCGCTGCTGGAGGTCGATCATGCCGAAGCGGGCGTGCGCATAACCTCCCTCCTGCATCGGAAGTGGTACATCGACAGCATCCGCATCGACCGGCCAATCGTACGCGTCTATGTGGATGCGAAGGGCGTCTCCAATATTCCCACCATCAAGAGCAGCAATACGAGCAGCAGCAATACGAGCGTCTTCGATCTGGGAATTCGCCATGCCGTATTGGATCGGGGAGAGGTGTATTACAACGACCGCAAGAGTGTGCTCTCAGCGGACCTGCATGAGGTCGACTTCCAAACTTCCTTCGATCCATTGCTGACCAGGTATGCGGGAACTCTCTCCTATACCGATGGCCACCTTGTTTCGGGTACCTTTCAGCCGATTCCGCATAACTTCACTGCCGAGTTCGAGGCAACGCCTACAGTCTTCCACCTGACGAATGCAACGCTAACCAGCGGCCTCTCGCGGGTGGCACTAACCGCGACTGTCGAGAACTACTCGAATCCCATCGTACAGGCGCATTATGATGCCTCCGTGGATGGCGCCGAGGTGCGGGACATCCTCAAGAACGCGACGGTCCCGACCGGCGTTATCAATGCCACGGGCTCGCTGCACTACGCGGCCGTGCCGAACCAGTCCGCACTGAATGCCGTGATTCTGCAGGGAGATGTGAACAGCACTCTGCTCGATGTACGGTCTCCCGCGTTGCGGACACAGATTCGTAACATCGCGGGACATTATTCCCTTGCGCACGGAGACATTACATTGCAGGACTTCAAAGCCAGCCTGCTCGGAGGCGTGCTCAGCGCGCAGGGCGAGATGGACGATCTGGCGGGGAATACCCACTCCAGGCTCACTGCAGATCTGCGCGGTGCTTCCCTTGCTGATCTGAAGCGGACCTTCGCGGCTACGGCAGTCCCGAAGAATATCGGAATCAGCGGTGGAGTCAACGCACAAGCGACTGCCACGTGGGGTAAGAGCTTCGACGATCTTGTGGCGAAAGCCGACGCAATCGTGCGTGGCAAGGTGGCTGGCACGAACCCGGATGGTTCCTCCGCCCAGGTCATCCCAGTCGATAGCGCCATCCATGGCACCTACTCCGGAAAGAATCAGGAAATGGCGCTGACGAATAGCTACCTGAGGACACCGGCGACTGATCTGTCGCTCAACGGCACGGTAAGCAATCACTCCAGTTTGAATGTGGGACTTCAGGCTAACGATTTACACGAGTTTGAGACGATGTCCATGCTCGTTCGTACGCCCTCACCCGAACACCCTGTCAGGGCCTTAGGGCTAAGCGGGAAAGCGAGCTTCCAGGGAACAGTGCGCGGCACAACGGCAGCACCTCACCTGCAGGGACAGTTCGTGGCGTCCAACGTGCACGTCAACGGTACGGTGGTGAAGACGCTGCGTACGAATGTTGATGTCAGCCCATCGTATGCCAGTCTGCAGAATGCCGATCTGGAACTGGCGCCGAAGGGAAGGCTTGCCCTCAATGCGAGCACTGAACTGAAGAAGTGGTCCTTCACCAAAACCAGTCCTGTTCGGTTGGATCTGACCGCCTCACAGCTTGATATCGCGCAGCTCCAGAGCCTTGCCGGTCAGCAATATCCAGTTACTGGAACTCTCAGTCTCAATGTAAAGCTACACGGTACAGAGTTAAACCCGCTGGGAAATGGCAACTTGTCAGTTACGAATCTTGTCGCGTATCAGGAACCGGTCAAGTCCGTCAATCTGATCTTCTCCGGAACTGGCGACGAGGTACATGGTAATCTCACGGTCGATCTGCCGGCAGGCAGTCTCCAGGGAACGGCGAGCGTACGCCCGCAGCAGAGGACCTACACGGCGCAGCTTCATTCGACGGGCATCCATCTCGATGAGCTGCAAGCGTTGAAGAGCAGGAACCTGAGTGCGAACGGGGTTCTTGTAATCCAGGCAAGCGGTCAGGGAAGCTTCGATAATCCGCAGCTCGACGCGACACTGACGGTTCCCCAACTCGTGATCCAGAACCAGACCGTCAAGTCTCTCGACCTGAGAATGAATGTGGCCGATCATGTGGCGAATGCGAATCTTTCCACATCCGCCATCGGAACCGGGATCCAAGGACAGGCCCGCGTCGAGCTGACGGGCGACTACATGACGGACGCGAAGATCGATACGCAGGTCATTCCTCTGCAGCCGCTGGTGGCCACCTATGCGCCTGATCAGGCTGGCGATGTGACGGGACAGACAGAACTGCATGCGACGCTGCATGGCCCCTTGAAAAACAAGAACCAGTTCGAAGCGCACGTCACGATCCCTGTCCTGCAGGTGGGCTACACACACGATATTCAATTGGCGGCAGCCGCACCCATCAAGATCGACTACAAAAACTCCGTTGTCCAGGTGCAACGTTCGGCCATTCGCGGTACCGATACCGATCTGCAGTTTGGGGGAACCATCCCAACCACTGGCAGCGGTCCCATGTCACTGGTATTGCTGGGAACCGTTGACCTCAAGCTGGCGCAGCTGTTTGACCCGGATGTGCGAAGCTCGGGACAGCTCAAGTTCAACATCAACTCCAACGGTCCTGTGAATGCGTCGGCGATTGGGGGCGAGATCGACGTCGTAAACGCCAACTATTCCACTGCTGACTTGCCGGTCGGTCTACAGCGAGGAAATGGCGTGCTCACCCTCACCAAAGATCGTCTCAACATCGCTCGTTTTGAGGGCACGATAGGCGGCGGCAAAATCACGGCTCAGGGTGGTATTGCATTTCATCCCAATATACAGTTCGATCTTGGCGTCTCGGCCCAGGGGGTACGGGCACTCTATCCGCAGGGCGTGCGTGAAAGTATTGATGCCAACCTTAGACTGACAGGCACAATGGAGAATGCCCTTCTGGGCGGTAACGTGAACCTTACGGAAATCTCGTTCACCCCCGCCTTCGACCTGACAAATTTCATCAGCCAGTTTTCGGGCGGCGTTTCTGCTCCTCCCACGCCTGGCTTCAGCCAGAATCTGCAATTGAATATTGGCGTGCACTCCACCAACGATATCGATCTCGTCAGCCGGACTCTGAGCATCGGTGGCTCGGCCAATCTGCAGGTGCGCGGCACGGCTTCGCAGCCGGTTATCCTGGGTCGTGTAAATCTAACCAATGGAGACCTGATCCTCAACGGAGATCGTTTCGTGCTAAACGGAGGCACAATTCAGTTCGTTAACCCCTCCGAGACCGAACCCGTTGTGAATGTCTCGCTAAACACGACCATCCAGCAGTACAACATCTTCCTCCGCTTCCAGG
>JAATFH010000472.1 GCA_015655315.1 Terriglobales bacterium | reverse complement strand
TGATTGCGAATGCCGCCGCCGGCGACTTTTCTGTGTAGGTGGAAAAGCCCGAACTGTTCGCGGTCGACGACTTGATCGAGATATCCAACGATCTGGCCGATCTCGTAACCGGTCCCTACGAAGACCGTCTCAATCATCGTTGTCATCGGCGTGGAGAACTGCGCAAGATCAGCTCCATCAGTCTGGTCGATCGCCTGATCTCGTGGCAGGACGCGGGTTCGCCGGAACCGCAATTCCACGCAGGGCTGCCGTTGCCTGAGCGGCTTGTATATCATCCCAGCGTGCGTAGATGGGATGATGTGCTGCCGGTCACGCCGGGCTACATCGTGCTGGCCGACGGAGTGGTAATTGAATTCTGCGGAACTGACCTGGTTCCGGCTGACTATTGGGTCTTCGAAACAAGAGTAGTGGACAGCAGTGTTGAACGGCTGGTGGAACAACCGCCCCGCGGCATACTACATCGCTATTTCCCCCTGGCGTATATAGAGCGCAGCAACCCTGCGGGAACGGAAATTGTCTCGGTTCAAGACCTGCGGCCACACTTCGATGCGCTTACAAAACTCAAGGCTACGGATATTCGTTTCGATCCGAGCGATTGCGCCATCGGCGATCCTAACTGGGCCAGTGTGGAGAATGTGCAGCAAGCGATTGAAGCGCTTTGCCGCCTTGAAGGTGGTCTCAGTATTGAAGACCACAATAAGTATCTTCATGGATCCGGAATTGTGTGTGGCTTCCAGGTCCATTGCAACCAGGATCGCAAGTTCGTAACCATTGAAAATGGCTATGCCCTGGACTGCGAGGGGCACGTCATCCGCAACCGCACCGAGCTTTTCTACGATGCAGTGACGAATGCACAGAACATTGGAGCGCTGGATATCACCGGTGATGGAGTGGTGTGGTTGAGCATGACACGCGGTATTGGAGAAGATGCCACGCTGCATGTCGAGCCGGCTACTGCTCAGACGTTCTGGAATACCGTTCTGGAAGGTACCCTGCTGAAGGATTTTTATGACAACTGCATCCTGAACCTGGTTGATTTCTTCAAGGCCGACTTCCTGCCGATCTGGAATACAGTGCCTGTCACGGAAAAACAGAAACGGCTTGTCAGTGTGCTCAATCTGTTCTGGCAGCTGGTGCAGCCTGGAACCGGCCGATATATATTCCTGTCGCAGCAGGAGGCGGACGATCCGCGTCCCTCTCCTCACGCGCATGAATTTCTGCGTAAGCTTTACGATGATTTAAAGCTGCTCATCTCGAGCGAGACTTACTGCGCTGAGTTCGATAACGTGACACCTTTTCCCGACTATCCATACCTGGACCCGGTGCCCGGCATTGACACCGCCTTCGGTACTTTTAATTTTCATCCTCGCGTGCGTCTCCATCCCAATGGGAAGCTAGCCTATACCTGCGGAAGGGGCAGCAAGATCGGCGTCTTCGATATGAGCACCGGCGCTCGGAGCATGATCTTATCGCTGGATTTTCCTGGAGGGAGTAATGCTCAGGTTCAGGACGTCGCTCTTTCACCCGACGGAAATACGCTGTATGCCGTCGCACTGTTGAACAATCAGGATTCAGTTTTCGCGCGCGCTACCATCAACCAGACCACGAATGTGCATACGTGGGGACCGACGAATGTAGTCTGCGACATCCTATTCGTAACACTTGGCACCACATCCGCACACGCTAACAATCTTTATGCTGTTGGCCGTTCGCAGGGCTTGTATATTCTCGATCCGCTGAACATTCCCCTGACCCCCACTGCGGACGTGCCCTTTAACGCCACCGGGATGATGCAGATATCCGTCGCGTCCGATGTGGCGGTGGTTGGCGAAGCCTCTGGCACTCCAATCGGTACGGCCAATGCCAATTTCAACCGTTGCTCGCTGATCAACCTTGCCGCTCCTGCGCCTCCAGCCTTGTTCTACAACTGTGCCGGTGTGGATGCGGAAAACGACATCGCCTTCGTTGACACCACGGTCTATGTCACTGCGATTCTGGGAACGGGAAAGGGGCTCTTCCAGTTCGTTCTTGCAAGCGGAGTATTGAATGCAGCGGTGGCTATCAGCAGCAGTTCTATTGTCCGCATATCTCCGACAACCGACAAGCAATGGATGTTGATTACGGTGCCCGAGCAGCACAAGGTAGAGCGTTTCGACCTTACCCAGAGCCCACCCCTGCTCGACATCAGATTCCGTATACCGGTGCAGATCATTCCATTGGATATCGTAACCAATGACGCTACAAATGAGTTGTACATACTCAACCTCATCAGCTGCACGCTGAGCACAGTGGACGTGCCGACAGTATTCGCCGCGACCGCGCCGCTTTATACCGCGGAGCCTCCGGTTACGCTCAGCGCCTATCGCACGCAGATCATCAAGGCGTTCGGCGACATCCTGAAATTGTTTGGTCAATATCTGAAGGATTGTTTCTGTGAACGATTCCTGGTGAACTGCCCCGCTTGCGACAAAGACGACAAGGTCTATCTCGGCTCTATCGAGATTAAAGGCAACAAGGTATTCAAGATATGCAATTTCACGAAGCGGAAATATGTGAAGTCGGAGCAAATGGTCGAATACTGGCTATCGGTTGTGCCTGTTATTCCCATGTTCAAGAAGGCGTTCGCTGATTTCTGCTGCAAGATCATTTAGAGGAGGGCAACGACGTGGCCACTCGTACTTTCAGGATTTTAGGATCTGTCATCGACGCTCAGACCCAGAACCCGGTGCCCAATGTCCAGGTTGAAGCGATGGATGTAACAGGCAATCAATCAGGGCTGGGGTCGGGCACTACGGACGGTCAGGGAAGATTCCAGATTACTGCCGACGTTGAGGTGCCGGAGAACGGCATCATTCCCGCCACTCTCCAGGTCTTCCAGAACGGGCAGTCCATGAATGCGAAGGGAGATACCTCAATCCCCAACCTGTTTGGTTTTGATCGCTCTGCCGTTCTGCAGGTACAGGTGGTGCAAGTCGATCAGCCGCTCAAAGACCATATAACGGTTAGCCAGGTATTCACCGCCATGAACTTCATACAGCAGTCCGATTTTGCCGGGGTATTTCGCGAAGGGCGGGACCGCACGACTGCTGTTGGATCCGTGGCGATGGATTCTATTAAGACAGCCCTCAAGTCGATCAAAATGCCGAAGCCATTGCAGCCCTCGACAGTGAGGAACCGCGATGTGATCAACCAGGATCCAGTCACTGCACAGCGGCACCTTGAAGAACAAAAGATCACGGTGACCGGCGTCCAGGCATACCAGCCGGGAGTCGGGAATTTAGGTGATGTCACCTCCATCGGCAGCACGATCAAGCCAGGAGATCAGGTTGTACTGTATCAGGAAAATAACGTTGTGAAGGCGTACAAGATTACGCGCAGTGGATCGACCACTGCCACCGTTCTCGGACTCGGAGGGCAATCGTCCACCGCTGTTTTCAAAGATACTGTGTCTCTCACGAGCAACGTCAATACTCTGCAGGCCAACGTCCGTGACTTGCAGACGCGAAGCCAGGAGATTGATCAGGTAAAGGCAGCTCAAGTAAGCACTGCTGCGGAAATCGATCAGGTGAAAGCGGCGCAGGAAAGCAACGCTGCTACATTGGCAGCGCTGCAACAGAAAGCTACTGCCTTCGATCAATTACAGTTGCAATTGACTCAGGTACAGGCAGCGTCCGCCCAGAAAGATAAGACAATTGCGCAGCTGCAAAATGATGTCAGTAACCTTCAGAAGACGCAGGCAACGATCTCGAAAATCACTCCGGATAGGATTGCCGCCCTGGAAGCATCGGTGCAGAAGTTGCAGGGAAACAAATAGCAGTGGTAGTTGTCAGAATGATTCGAGCAGTGAACGGGCAGGAATCGGCATGAGAACACAACGGAGCGCATTGCAAAAGCCAGAGGTGGTGCCCGTGCCTCGTCAGTCCTCTCCGCACCATGAGCGCGAATATCCGTCTTCGTGGCAACGTACTGTGATGCGGGTGCAAAAATCCGCAGGCAACCAGGCGGCGCTGCGTCTTTTGAACGCGAGTGCACCAGGGGAACGCGATCATGCCAGCTTGTCTGTGAGCCAGCCGGGTGATCGCTATGAACGCGAGGCTGAGCATGTCGCAGCGGTGGTGATGGACTCCGCGCACAATGATGGACACGGTTCGAATCCCAAGGAGAAAGCTGCTCAGCCATCGGTGAGCCATGTAGCCAGCGGTGTAAGTCCACAATCGAATGGCGGTTGCGTGTGTGGCGGACACAGCAGCGGTGTTCCCTGTGCTGCATGTGCGAAGAAAGCTCGGCTCCAGAGAAGCGCGGACGGTGAAGCATCTACCGGGACCGCAGCAGCAATCGTGCATGATGTATTGCGCTCGCCAGGGCAGGCATTGGACGCTGGCACGCGGGCGCTGATGGAGCCGCGCTTCGGCCATGACTTCAGCGGTGTGCGCATCCACACCGGCGCTCAGGCAGCCGAGTCAGCGCGCGCCGTAAGTGCGAAGGCCTACACCGTGGGCTCGCATATTGTATTTGGGCAAGGGCATTATTCACCGGGTCTCACCGCGGGGCAGCGCATGCTGGCGCATGAGTTGGCACACACGATCCAGCAGGGCGCAAGCCCCGGATCATCCGGACGCGGATCGAATTTACAACTGCAACGGTTGGCCGCGCCAGTCCTGCAGCGACAAACGGATGCGACAGTGGAAGCGGGAACCGGCGTTGGACCGGCCATCACAGCCGGAACGATGACGGAAGATAAGGCCATCAACAAACAGAATGTGCGGGCCGACAACTGCTTCGGCAGAGAGGGCTGCAATATCGATTTTCATTTCGACAAGGCTTACACCGGCGATTACTCCTATGTGGGCGGAGGTGGCAAGTCGGTACGCGGCGTCTATGTGAAGATATCGGTTCGATATAACTCGGACGCCTGCGGGCCTTGCGAGAGCATTCAGCTATTGCAGGTATTGCGGAACATTACCCAGACCGACGGCAAGATGACGACCGCCGATCCGGGAACGGCGACCCGCAGAGAGCGCTCCGGATGGGATGATCCCAAGTCGAAATCGCGCGGCTGGAGAGTCGATGCGCTGGAGTCCGAGACGACACCTTACTATTCGACAGGCTGGGTGGGACAAGCAGGATCGGCGACCAAGCCTGCGATCTTGTGGGACACCCCCGGAGACTGGTCGACAGACACCAATGCAGGTAAGGAATTCGAAACCTG
>JAATFH010000218.1 GCA_015655315.1 Terriglobales bacterium | reverse complement strand
TCCATGCCTTCAATTCATCCTCGTTCGGTGTCTGTACTTTGTCGTAGAAGCCGGGAATCAGGATGCGTCCATCCTTGTCCTTGAGCCGGGCGATGATTTGCGCGAGCGCGACGAATGGATTCGGCGCAGCACCGCCATACATGCCGGAGTGCAGATCGCTCTTTGCGCCGCGCGCTTCGATCTCGGTGTAGATCATGCCGCGCAGTCCGACGCACAAGGTCGGCAACTCCGGCGCAAACATTTCCGTATCGGAAACGAGCGCAAAATCAGCCTTCAACTGCTCCGGGTGTTCGTGGACAAACCGAGCAATCGATTCGCCGCCGACCTCTTCCTCTCCTTCGAGAATGACGCGGATATTCAATGGCAACTTGCTTTCATGCGCGGCAAAGAGCGATTCCAGCGCCTTGACGTGCATGTACATCTGCCCCTTGTCGTCCACCGCGCCGCGCGCATAGAGGTTGCCATCGCGCTCGACCGGCTCGAATGGTGGAGAAAGCCATTCATCGAGCGGGTCCGGCGGCTGCACATCGTAATGGCCGTAGCACAGGCAGGTCGGCTTCCCGTCCGCGTGCAGCCAGTCCGCATAGACCAGCGGATGGCCTTCGCTTTCAATGAGACGGACATTCTCCATCCCGATCCGCTTCAGTTCGGCGGCCAGCACCTCGGCTGCGCGGCGAACGTCGCTTTTATGCTCGGGCAATGTAGAAACAGAGGGAATCCGAAGCAGCGTTTTTAGTTCATCCAGAAAGCGCGGATACTGTCCGCGTGCAAATTCAACAGCAGTCGACATCCATTCTCCTCGATCACGAATATTCCAGTGTATTACCTCCGCCGTGGATGCCGCTCCCGGGCCTGAATCTTTCCCGTACGCTGTCGCATCTGTCACCCACAGGTGCAGTTCATGGAACCACGTTTCGCTTTTCTCGCCAGCTCCTTCGCGGATGACTCGGCCAATACAAATGAATCCGCGGCCATCGCCGACGCTTCCCTGCTCGACGCATATTCCACAGCAGTTACGCGAGCGGTCGAGCGCGTCAGTCCTTCGGTCGTCAAAATTGACGTCACCGCCTCATCCTCGCGGCGCTCCGGCGCGGGATCGGGCTTCGTTTTCACGCCCGACGGACTCGTCCTCACCAACAGCCATGTCGTGCGCGGAGGTTCTCGCTTCCAGCTGACGTTCAATGACGGCCAGCTGGCGCTGGCAACTCTTGTCGGCGAGGATGCCGACACCGACACCGCCGTTTTGCGCACGGACGCGCCAACATTTCAGCCCGCTGTGCTGGGAAGCTCGCGCACGCTGCGCGTCGGCCAGCTGGCCATTGCCGTCGGCAATCCCTTTGGGTTTCAGTTCACCGTTACCGCTGGCGTCATCAGTGCGCTGGGCCGGAGCATGCGCTCGACCACGGGCCGCATGATGGAGGAAGTCATCCAGACCGATGCCGCGCTGAATCCGGGCAACTCCGGCGGCCCATTGGTCAACTCGCGTGGAGAAGTCATCGGCATCAACACGGCCACCATCGTCTCCGCGCAGGGTCTTTGCTTCGCCATCGGCATCGACACGGCAAAGTTCGTCGTATCCCAGCTCTTGCAGCATGGGCAGGTGCGTCGCTCGTGGATCGGCATCGCGGGACAAAATGTTCCCCTGCCTCGCCGCCTCGCCTACGAATACCAGCTTAAGGAATCAACCGGGATTCTCGTCGTATCCGTGCAGGAAAGCAGCCCCGCCAGCCGCGCGTCGCTGCGTGAAGGAGATATCATTACCGCGCTCGCAGGTCAGCCG
The DNA here is from genome assembly GCA_015655315.1 of Terriglobales bacterium. GTDB lineage: Bacteria > Acidobacteriota > Terriglobia > Terriglobales > Acidobacteriaceae > Alloacidobacterium. Next base: position 7,234 of record JAATFH010000218.1, on the reverse strand, counting down.
GTTGCCGGCATCGACGCGCTGCATCGCCTGCTCACGGATGAATATGCGGGAAAGATACTGTCGCTGGAAATTCTGCGCGGAGTGGAGAGACTGCAGATCGATATCAAACCCGAGACGAAACCTGCCGAGTAGGAGCTTTGGCGCGTGCCGCTCTCACGCGCCAGATAAGCACCAGAATCAGCAAAAGTATCAGGTGCGCGACGACAGCGCCGGAAAAGTCGATTCCAACGTCGGAAATTTTGCTTGTGCGGTCGGGCAGAAAAGACTGATGCCACTCATCCCACGAAGCCAGCGAGAGGGTAGAAATCATGGCTAATGGGGCGACAAGAGCGAAGAGCCATCCGCGGCTTCGCGCCCGTCCTTTAAACGTAGCCCGCCACCCCTCGAAAAAACCAAGGCTTACGAGCCCGTATCCGACAAAATGCCCGGTTTTGCGAATGATATGGTGAACCACGCTCCAGTGCTCGGGCGTAATCGGCCCAAAGAGCTTGATCCAAAGCGGCAGCAGGAACTCGCCGGTATTCTGCGCAGACATGAGTTCCGTCGATTCAATCAGGATGACGGCGATTCCGATCATCGCCGGAAGCCAGTGCAGGAAGAGATAGAGACGGGTTCTAGGCTGTATCGACATATAGAGTAGAGGACTTCGGTGGTCATCCTGAGCGGAGTATGGCGCGTTTTTCAGCGCCGTACGTAGTCGAAGGATCTGTTTTTCCTGGGTCCGCCTACATATTCGCTGACCGAAGAGAAAAACAGATCCTTCGCCGCAGCTCAGGAAGATTCGTTTGCTGAAAATAAAATTCCGCTTGCGCTTCTATGTGCATACCGCACAAGCATTTGGCCGGCGGAGGTTCCCGGTTCACTAATACCGCGCAATTGCCGGATCAACTTGCGCTGACCATGCATCGATGCCGCCGCGCAGCGACTGGGTTTTTTCAAAGCCCTGGTTGCGCAGCCAGACGGCTACATTCATGGAGCGCACGCCATGATGGCAAATGGCAACGATGTGGGCATCCGGATCGAGCTCCTGGTTGGCACGGCCGGGCACATCGCCCATCGGCATCAGGACGCTGCCGTCAATCCGGGTAAGGGCGTATTCCTCCGGTTCGCGCACATCCAGTAATACAAGGTGCTCGCGCCCTGGCTCAGAGAGAAGCGAAGCCAGCTGCGAAGGAGTGATTTCGTAATCGAGCATGTATTCAGGATACATGCTCCAACCTGCGAGATAGCCCGTCAGTAGATCAACGCTGCGGGGAGCCGGCTGCCGCTACATAGGGTTGAGGCGTACCCATGGTCGGCGCCTGCTGCTGCGGCGCCGTGGAAGGAGGGGACGAAGGTTGCGGTTTCGCCTGACCCGAATTTGAGCCGGAGCCAGACCCCGAGCCTGTCGGGAACTGTACCGGCTGCATCGTCGGATGATCTTTGTCGTTGTCCGTAGGCAGCGTTTCCCCCGGCAGCCGCAAACTTGGCGGAGCCTTCTGCGCCGTCTGCTTCGCGTCGTCACCGGGATCGCGATCGCCAAGCTTCACCGTGTGCACATTTGTGGGCGTGGGCGCGGCCGTGTTCCAGTAATCGCCCATTTCGTTGTCTGCGCGAACTACCGGGGATTTGCCCACCTCGGCCACTTCCACCCGGATAACGCGATTGCCGTTGATACGAACGAACTGCACCGGCTTCGGAGACTCGCCATAAATCCACTCTTCGAAGGGCATCTGTCCTTCGCGCTCGCGGATCTTCTGCTGCGGTTCTCCCACGGCGTAAATCACCATCTCGGTGCTCATACCTACGAGAACATGGTGATCGAGAATCGCCTGCTTCAGCGCCGGCGGCAAGGTATCGGTATACGCGACGACCGGAGACTTAAGGCCGAAGCCGAGCAAAGGCGCAAGCAGCGCTTCCACCTGCTTGCCGGAAACCTCCGGAACGGCATGGGGGAAAACAAGAGTCAGGCGCGAGCCGACCGGCGCTTCTCCCTTGTCCTGCACAACCGGCGTGGTGTAGTTCGGATCTGTTCCGATGGAAATGTGCCGCAGCCATTTGTGCTTGTGATCCGGTCCGCCATTCAGTTCGAAAATAATCCTGTCGTCCTTGATCTTCACATCGGAGATCACGCAGCGGTCTCCCGGTTTTGCCGAGGTGCCGTGCTCGTTGATCTCATTGACGTAGTCCGATCCGGTCGGCTGCATGTCGCCGTTTGCATGCAGAGTCAGTCCCTTGCTGGCAAGCGGCAGAGGCCGCATGGCGAACCCCTGTTCCGCCGTCAGAAAACGGATCAGTTCCTGTTTGCCGCGCGCGGAAAGCGGCTCAGAGGGAAGCGGAATATTCGTAGGATGAAAATCGAGATAATGCCCGTCTATTTTTTCCGGGCTGACAATAAGTACTTGAGCCGTCGCTGTGCTGGACTGCAGCAGTAGTATTGCCGCTGCCACAGCCGAAAAATGCAGCAAACCCCCTGCTGCTACTCGCAACAGGCGCCGTTTCTCCGTGCCCTGAGTTGCGAACCCCTTCATCGTGGGCCCCCAGAATCTCTAGACCATAAGCATGCCGCTATTCAGCGGCATTTGCAAGCCCGGGACGATGAACCGTGTGTGGATTGTTTCAAAAAGGGAGAAAAAGGTTTTATGGCTTCTCTTCCGGAGCCGGTCGCGGAGACTCCGGCGCAAGATCGTCGCCCGCTTTCGCTTCCGCACTTGGGTAGTTGCCATTGAGAGCACCGGATGCGGGTAATATCTGCACCAGCTTCGGCTCGTCTGAAGCTGGCGCTGCCGCGCCCATCCCTGCCTCGTGTTGCCGCCGGGCAATGGCATCCAGGTCGACCGGAATCCCCCCCGGTACGATCACCGGCTGCGCGTATTTGTGTGCGTAGTCGCGCGTGGCCTTCATCAGGAAAATCATCAGAACCGGCAGCACGATCACCGCAACGGCGCTGCCCTCGGGCCCGTAGCTCCCGCCCGTCAGCCAGACCGGCCCGACCGCATTCGTCGTGATCACGGGATTGAAAATCTTCAGCCCGCTGATGGGAAGACCGAAGAGAATGCCCATGCTCGCATTCCAGGCAAAATGCAGTCCCCACGGCAGCCAAAGTGCCCGCGTACGCAGATAGGCAAGCGAAAACAGCCAGCCGGCAAGAATCGTGACCAGCGTGCTTGCCGCAGTCGCATTCGTATTAAACAGGTGCATGACGGCGAAGAGCACGGACATGCCCAGGGTCGCCATCGTAGGACCAACCGCGCCGATCAGACGTTGAAATCCATAGCCACGAAACGCCACCTCTTCCGCCAGCGCGGCGACAGCCAGGGTAAGCAGGTTTACAAGGAGCAGAAAGAACTGATGTGCATTCGTCCAGAAGCTGACGACCAGGCTGCCCGCCAACGCCATTGGCAGTACGCAGGCGACAACGCCGCCCCAGCCAAGCGCCGCGCCGACGGCAAATTCACGCTTCCAGCCTTCGCGCCGCACCAGGCCCATCGCCTTCAGCGGCTCACGCTGGCCCTGCTCGGCATAGCCCATCGCTGCGTAACCAATCAGTAGCAGGAACAACAGGATGAGGCTCTCGACCAGCAGGAACCAGTCGCCGGAGCTAAGCCCGTTCGCCGCGCGCAGAGAGATCTGCTGGGCGAAGACGAAATAAATCGCCGCTATGACAAACCAGCTGAAGGAGCGGAGACGTCCGGCAGACTTCATTGGGAAACTCCATCAGCACTCAGCCGGAACGGCAAATCTATGAATCGCGCCATTTATGTCGTATAGAACTGTGCGATATTGCGGAACTTCCCGTAGCGGCGCGCCAGAAGCTCGTCCAGAGACAGAGACTTGAGCTGGCTGAAGTGCCATTGCAGCTTCTCGTCCAGCAACTGCGCGGCCCGTTCGGAATCCGTCTGCGCTCCGCCTTCAGGCTCGGGGACAATATCATCCACGCAGCCCAACGATTTCACGCTTTCCGATGACGTTTTGAGCGCCATGGCCGCTTCTACGCGTTTTGAGGCGTCGCGCCACATGATGGATGCGCATGCCTCCGGCGAAATGACGGAATACACAGCATTTTCGAGCATAAGCACGCGGTCGGCCACCGCCAGCGCCAAAGCTCCTCCCGATCCACCTTCGCCGGTAATCGTTGCGATGATCGGCACTTTCAGACGTGACATCTCGATCAGGTTCCGTGCGATCGCTTCGGCCTGTCCGCGCTCTTCCGCGCCGATGCCGGGATTCGCACCCGCAAGATCGATGAAAGTGAATACTGGACGCCCCCACTTTTCGGCGATCTACATGGCGCGCAACGGCTTGCGATAGCCCTCGGGATCGGGCGAGCCGAACTTGCGCTCGATGCGCTCCTTCACCGTGCGACCTTTCAGGTTGCCGATGACCATAACCTCTTCGCCATGGAAGCGCGCCATGCCGCATGCCATCGCCGCGTCGTCGCCAAAGGCGCGGTCGCCGTGAATCTCGCTGAAGTCGGTGAATATGCTTTCGATAAAGTCCATCGGATACGGTCGCTGCGGATTCCGCGCCAGCTCCGTTTTCACCCACGCCACAGGCGCGGCCTCGGCCACCGCCTGAATCTGTTCTACGTTGCCTGCCTGCTCAGTCATAGACGCTGCAAGTCTTACTTTCCGATTGTATGGGTTCAAATGCGACTAGACAAACACACGTAAATATCGGGATTAGGAGGCGGGTTTTAAATGTAAACATCGCAACCGGCCTGTACGCCTATCAAATTAGGCACTCATGCATTGAATTGAAAGCGGGATGGACATCCAGCGTGTCTCTAATCCAGTGCCTGCACCATCCCCCGCCCCAGCAATTCTTCGGCCCGCTCCATAAAGGCGCGATCAGCTGCAACCGTGACACCTATTGGCTCCATCATCACGCAGAACTCTCCCTTCTGCTCCAGATTAAGCATCAATTTCCCCGGCCCCGGCGATGCGGCGATCATCTGCCGTAACTCGACCAGGGTGGCATCGCTCGCCCGCTCCAGCAGCACGCGGATACGCACATGCTGTGGCAGCCGCACCTTCACATCTTCCAGCGCCTGAATCGACGACACTGCCAGCTTCGGCGCAGCATCTTCTTCCGCGCGTAGCTGTCCGCGAACGATGACCGGCACCTCAATCTTCAATGTTTCCTTCAGCCGCTCATAATCCTTTGGGAAGCAGATGAGGTCGATCTTGCCTGTTGCGTCTTCAAGAGAGGCCTGTGCGTAAAGCTCGCCTGAGCGCTTCGACTTCGCCACCTTCAGGCCAACGATCACACCGGCAATCGCGGTGTCCGGCTCCATCGCCTGTCCGCGCCGTACAGGGGCGGGAGCAGGCTTTGTTTCGAGCGCCGTTGCCGTATCGATCACGCCGGGCAGGTTGCGCAGTTTCTCGGCGTACTTGTCCAGAGGATGACCCGAGACAAAGAAGCCAAGCACTTCCTTCTCAGACTGCAGTCTCTGATACTCATCCCAGTCCGGCATGTTCGGCAGTTCGTCTGCCTTGGCCACCGTTGCCGGGTGGTCGTCGAAGATGCCGAAGAGTCCATGCTGACCTGCCTCAAGGTCGCGCTGCGTCTTCTGCGCGCGTTCCATGGCTTTGTCCACTGCCGCTATCAGTGCCGCTCTGCGTCCAAAGGAATCAAGTGCTCCGGCCTTGATGAGCGATTCGATGACGCGCTTGTTCATGAGCCGTAGATCGACCTTCTCGCAGAACTCCCAGAAAGACGCAAAACTTTTCTTCTGCTCGGCCAATTCGTTCCGCGCGGCGAGAATCGAGTCAATCGCGTTACGACCGACGTTTTTGATCGCAGTCAATCCGAAGCGAATCGACTTGCCGTGCGGCGTAAAGTCCGCGTCGCTGAAGATCACATCCGGCGGTTCGACCTGAATCTCCATTTCGCGGCATTCTTTGATGTACTTGACGACGTTTTCCGGCTTCGAGATTTCCGAGGTCAACAGCGCGGCCATGAACTCGACTGGATAGTGCGTCTTCAGATACGCCGTGTGATACGCCAGAAGCGCATATGCGGCGGAGTGCGACTTGTTGAAGCCGTATCCGGCGAACTGCTCCATCAGGTCAAAGACCTTGGTGACCGTATCTTTCGGAAACTTATTTGCCGCAGCGCCGGTTACAAATCGCTCGCGCTGCTTCGTCATCTCCTCAAGATTCTTCTTACCCATCGCGCGACGCAGCAGGTCGGCTTCACCCAGAGAGTAGCCTGCGACCGCATTGGCGATCTGCATCACCTGTTCCTGGTAGACGATAACGCCCAGCGTCTCCTTGAGAATCGTCTCCATCGGAGGCAGATCGTATTCCACTTTTCTGCGGCCCCACTTGCGCTCGATGAAGTCGTCGATCATGCCACCCTGAATTGGACCGGGACGATAGAGCGCGTTCAAAGCGGTGAGATCTTCGACCGATGTTGGCTTATAACGCCGTAGCACGTCGCGCATGCCGCCTGACTCAAACTGGAAGACGCCCGAGGTCAGCGCGCGATGGAAGACCTTTTCGTAGGTCGTCTGATCGTCCAGCGGGATCGTCGTCATGTCGACTACTTCATCCCGATTGCGCTTGATCAACTTCAGGCAATCGTCGATGACGGTCAGCGTGGTCAGCCCAAGAAAGTCCATCTTGAGCAGGCCCATCTTTTCGATCGCCTTCATGTCATAGGCGGTCACGATTTCGTCGTTCTTGCTGCGCACGACCGGAACCAGATCAGTGAGAGGACGCGGAGCGATCACCACACCGGCGGCGTGCACGCCAGCTCCACGCACGAGTCCTTCGAGGTTTTTCGCCGTGTCGATCAGCTCGCGTATCTGGGGATTCGAGTCATACACTTCCTGCAGCGGCGGCGAGTCCTTGAGCGCCTGCTCAATGGTCACGCCGATGGTCGTGGGCACCAGCTTGGCGATGCGGTCCACGTCGCCGTACGGCATATCGAGTGCGCGACCCACGTCCTTGATAGCAGCCTTGGCCGCCATCGTGTTAAAGGTGATGATCTGCGCTACCTGCTCGCGTCCGTACTTGCGCGTGACGTATTCGATGACCTCGCCGCGCCGGTTCATGTCGAAGTCGATATCGATATCGGGCATCGAGACGCGCTCCGGATTGAGGAAGCGCTCGAAGAGCAGCGCGTTCTGCAGCGGATCGATGTCGGTGATCTCCATGACATAGCTGACCAGCGAACCGGCAGCCGAACCGCGGCCCGGACCCACCGGAATGCCCTGCTCGCGCGCGTAGCGGATGAAGTCCCACACGAT
>JAATFH010000335.1 GCA_015655315.1 Terriglobales bacterium | reverse complement strand
CGGCGCGGCTGCCGGTGCTGGTGATGGAGCGGCCAGGACAGCCGATCAGGGTTGCATGATTTTGTAAGCGCCCACGGACAATGCTGCTCCGGCGACGATGGCCGGAACGACCACGCGACGTGTCAGCAGCGACTTCACTTTCCCTATGTTCATTGTTTGTTCTCCCCTTTAACTAAATAATTAGTTGATACAGATAAAAAATTTTGCCTAGATGATGCTGGGCACGATCTCCATTTGCGAAGCATTCTGTGCCGGAGCTATCAGCAGAATCTGCCAAACCTGTGTTCGCCACTCCGGTGCGTCTGTCTGCGGATTCTGAATATTTTCGGCCCGGCCGTAGCTTATGTACGCGGTCTCGACGAAGACCACCATTTGTGCTGTCGGGGCAGTGTGCTTTCTCCCGGTCGCTTCGACAGCCCTGGTCATCGCGGGTTTCGAATCCGATGCCTGCGGCCTGGATTGCTTCACGGGTTCAGCTTGTGAGTTGTGCTCCTTGATCGGCTTATGATTCACTGCCGGATGCTGTGGTTCCGGTACATGGAATGAAGCGGGCACGACCTGGCCTTGCACGTCTGGCGTCGCTGTCTCGTCGGCGTGCAGAATCTGCTTTATATTTGCTGCGCGCGCTGCGGAGTCAGAGGTTTCAGGTGCGAAGGCGATGAGCCGCGGAGCGCAATAGGAAAGGGCAAAGCACGCCAGTGAGAAGACACTCACCAGCGCCAGCGCCGGTTTCCAGACGCGTGTTGTGGCTGGCCGTTTCGCATCGAGAATCTGTGCGATACGCTGTGACAGTTCCTGGGCACGGTGTACGGCGGCTTGAGCCATGGTCCAGCCACGCCGCGCACAGCTTTTTTCAAGCAGGTCGATCAGGCTGCTGGCATAAGCTCGCGGATTACCGGTATTCGCCAGCACCGCGTCATCGCATGCCATCTCCCGTTCCAGAGACAAGCGGGAATCGATCCACCAGACTGCGGGATGGAAGAAAAAGAATGCTCTCGCCATTTTCTGAAACAGATTGGTCCAGTCGTCGCGCCGTTTCAGGTGCGTCAATTCATGGATCAAAATCGGATTCAGTTCCTGGGGCGCAAGTTCGCGGAGTGTCCATGTTGGCAGAACGATCGCAGGCTTCCAGAAACCGATAGCCGCCGGTACTTTCACGCGTTCGGAGACCGCCAGGCATACAGGCCTTCCTACATTGTGCTGTTGCAGTGTCTGCGCGATTGCGGAATCCAGTTGTGACAGATCGACTTCCGCACAGCTTCTGCGGATGACCCGGACCTGCCACAGGCCAGCCGCAATGCGGGCAAGCGCGAAGATAGCTGTCAGTGCCCACGCCGCAAAGATGACTTCGGCCCAGAAAACGGGAATCACAATATGCGATGAAACAGGAGTTGCCGGAGCGGAAATCCGCCCTTCATGCAGCTTGAAACCGCCGAAAAACGACAGACCAACCACGGCGATCAAGGCCATGAACCAGACTGCAAACCGGGTTCCAGAGTTCTGCCGCCCTATGAGGCGCAGCAACAGCCATGCGAAGAGCGCAATGAGAAGCCCTTCCGGCAGCGAATTCAGCACTCGCTCCACCCAAACCTGTGCCATGCTTTGCGTCCCGAGCCAGTTCATTTTGCCTCGCTCTGCTCCAACATCTTCCTCAGCCGCTTCAATTCTTCTGGCGCGATGCCCCGGTTTTCGAGGATATTGAGCACCAGATCTTCATGCGAATCCCGGAAAAAACGGCTTACAAGGTGCCGTATTTCCGACCGGCTCGCCTCTTCGCGTTCCACCAGGGGGTGATAGATGTGGGCGCGGCCATCTTTAGAATGTTCAACATAGCCCTTCCGCTCCAAAATGCGGATGGTGGTAAGCACGGTGTTGTATGCCAGGACAGGCTGATCCTCGAGCGCGTCGAGTATCTGCTGCACGCTCCCCGGCCCCTTTTGCCAGATCACCTGCATGATCTTCAGTTCAGCTTCCGTCAATGTCTCGGACGGTTTCCGTGGCACGGATCTCTTCTCCTTATGTTGATATTGGACGCAGGACATTTTAAAAAGTAACTAATTAATTAGTTCTTTCGAACACAAAGGCGAGAAGAGCGAGCCGGAGACGCCTTGATCTACCGACAGCAGTTCCTTTTGAGGAGTGGCCCGAGGCTAGACGTCCACCCAGTTTCGATTGCGATGGCTCTCAATCTCGGCTTGCAGAATATTCATCTGGCGCAGGCCGTCGATCATCTGCGGATATTCCACGGATGACTGAGGTTCCGCAATCGACCGGTAAAATCTACGGAAGACCTGCTTGAACGTGTCGTCATAGCCTTCCGAGTGGCCTCCGGGGAGGTCTGCGTAGGCGCGCGCGCCTGTCTTCAGAAGCGCCGGGTCCTTGACGATGATCTGGTTCGGGGTGTCGCGGTGCCCGATCCATAATTCGTCAGGCCGCTCCTGGTTCCAACTGACAGATGACTCGGTTCCATAGATCTCAATGCTGAGGCAGTTCTTTCGTCCGGCGGATACCTGGCTGGCAGTCATGGCTCCGCGCGTTTTATCGCCCATGCGAAACAGGACCGCCCCGAAGTCTTCCGTGCTGACTGAAATTTCCTCGAAGTCGCTATCGGCGGAAGACAGCTTGCCTGCAAATGTCTCGACATTCTGTTTCGGTCTTTTGCGCACCGGGTAGTACGTCTGCAAGTCCGCGCACAGAGAGCGAACGTGCAACCCGGTAACATGCTCGGCCATATCGAACCAGTGGGAGCCGATGTCGGCCATGGCCCGCAATGGGCCGCTGGCTGCCGCATCGACGCGCCAGTTCCAATCGGTTTCATACAGCAGCCAGTCCTGCGAGTAGGTGCCTTGCACGACGAGTATCTGGCCCAGGTCGCCGTCTTCCCGCATGCGCCGCATCTGCTGGACCATCGGATAATATCGGAGGTTGTGACATACGCAATTGCGCAGGTTGCGCTCGCTCGCCAGCGTTACCAGTTCCTGTGCTTCATCGACGGAGATAGCGAGAGGTTTCTCGCATAGCACGTGTTTTCCAGCCAGCAGCGCATCTCTCGTCATCGGATAATGCGCAACGTTGGGGGTGCAGATATGCACCGCATCGATGGTCGTGTCCTGAAGGACAAGGCGATAGTCGTCGACTACTGTATCGATACCGAAGCCTTCGGCCAGCTTCTTCGCAGCTTCCACTTGACGGCCAGCCACAGCTACCACATCTACGAATTCCACGCGACGGAGCGCTTCCAGATGGACGCGCCCCATGAATCCCGTCCCAATCACCGCAGTCCTAAGTCTTTTCACTGTCGTATCCGTCTTATAAGATTTTCCAGTTATATGTAGAAGCAGCTGAGCAAAGGAACTGGCATTCCAGCTATTTCGCAGACGCGGACTTTCCTCCGCTTACCATACCTTCAGGCAATGTCCATGCGAATAAGACTCCGCCATTTCCTGTCAGCACATACTGGCGGCCATCGAGTTCATACGTGATCGGAGAACTCTGCATTGCCGCTCCGGAGCCAGCGTGCCAAAGGGTTTTGCCATCTTTCGTATCGAGTGCGAGGACATTCCCATGGGCATCGCCAGTAAAGGTCACGCCGGAGTCCGTGGTTAAGACACCCGCGCCCGCGCCGCCCGGCCCGAGTTCGTGACTCCAGCGAATCTTCCCGGTCTGGTAATCGATGGCTTCCAGTACTCCCTTACCCCACAACCCGTAATCTGCGCCCGCCCAGCCGTAGTCTCCATCTGCTGGTTTGGCGAAATAGATACTGTAGCTAGGGTGAGCATCGACGATAAATAGTCCCGTCTTAGGGTCGAAGCTGGGTGAACGATAGTTGGTCATGCCGCCCTCATCGGGCGCGATAAGACGGCCGTCCGGAGCCGGTTCCTTCTCCGGATTGGGGATCGGTCGGCCCTCTTTGTCTACCCCTGTCGTCCAGTTCACAGGCCCAAAGGTAGTCGTGAGAAGGTTTTTCCCGTTGGTTCGGTCAAGAACGAAGAAGTATCCGTTGCGGGAAGCCTGTATGAGCATCTTCCGTGGTTTGCCGTCGAAAGTTCCGTCCACCAGCACCGGAATCTCAACTGCGTCCCAGTCGTGCGTATCATGCGGAGAGACCTGAAAGGCCCAGGCAAGTTTTCCTGTATCCGGATTGAGCGCCACGATGCTGCACGTGTAAAGGTTATCGCCCGGGCGCGGCTTGCCATTCAAGACCGGCGTCGGATTTCCCGTTCCCCAGTAGATCAGGTTGAGATCCGGATCATATGTTCCCGGTATCCACGTCATGCCTCCGGTGGTGGTATTGGGCGTTCCCGCGGGCGGCGTCGCATCCCACTCCCATTGCAGCGCGCCGGTCTCCGGATCGATCGCCTTGATGAAGCCGGGCAGATTGTCCATGTCGCCTCCGACCCCGACAATGACATGATTACCCACGATGAGAGGAGCCATGGTTGTCCAATAGCCTTTGTTGACATCCGCGACTGCTATATTCCAGCGCACCGTGCCATCCTTGGCGTTCAGCGAAACCATGTGCGCATCCGGCCCCATGAAAAATACCCAGTCCTTGTAAATGGCAACGCCGCGCTGGCCGATGTGGTCGCCTTTATTGGGCTGATAGGTATAGTGCCAGATCTGGTGGCCCGACCGTGCATCGACAGCCCAGAGATTGTCCGGAACGGTGAAGTACAAGATGCCGTCGACAAGCAGGGGAGAGGCTTTAATAGATGCGTTCTGATCTGTCTGAAATGCCCACGCCAGGCTCAGATTTCCGACATTCTTTGGCGTGATCTGAGTTAAGGGGCTATGGCGTTTGCCGGAGTAGTCGCCATGGTAGCTCGGCCAGCTATCCTTCGACGGATTAAGCAGCGCGGCAGCATCTACGTTCTGTGCCGTGAGCAGATGGGGACATGCAAAACTCAAGATCGCGGCACTTACGGCAAGCAGGAATATGTCTCTCAAAAACTTCATATCGATTGGGCCTCTTAACACTGAACAGCTATCAGAGATCAACGCAACGTTTGCAGATAAGCCATCAGGTTATGGATGTCGGCGTCGGTGTACTTACTAAAAAGCTCTACGTGGGCTTCGACAGGCGAGTCGACGGAATACTTTACTTTCGATACTTTCCATGACCGGTATGTCCCGTTCCCATCACGCAGTGCGACCGTGAATTCGTCGAGGTACGCCAGCGTGCCGTCCACCGTTTGTCCAGAAGGAGGCGTCACCGTCACTTTGCTCTTGGCATGTTCCGGGTAAAGCATGTGCCGCTCTAAATCCAGTCCTTCATAACGCGATGCGATACCGGCAAGATCGCCACTCGCCGAGTGACAGGAGGCGCAATTTCCCGTGCCATTGAAATACTGCTTGCCGGCGGCGGCGTTGCCGGTTTGAAGATCGGAAACATCGACGCCACGGCGATGGCCTTTCATGGATTGAGCCCGGATCGCCTGCGCGTGGATGAAATCGCTCAGGCCAGCCACTTCCTGTTCTGAAAAATTGAAACGCGGCATTTTCTTTTCCGGACGTCCATTGCGTACGACCTCTCCGATCTTGTCTCCGCCCACATCGGCGGCCACCAGCTTGGATCGGGTAAGATCGGGCCCGGTCTCGCCTCCATCGGCTTCGCGGCCGTGACAGAATGCGCAGTTCTGCTGAAAGAGCGACCTGCCCATCTCCGTTAATGCGGATGCATGAGCGGCCAACGCCGGAGATGTACTGGGAGTCGTTGCACTCGCAACAACTGTCTGGCTTGCGGTGAGATAGTGCAGCAGTGCCGCGACTTCGTCATCCCGCAATTTGGTAAACGCGGGCATGCGGCCTTTGCCATGATGGATCAAATCGGTGATCTGCTGCGGTGAGAGCTGCCGTCCAATTCCTGCCAGAGGCGGAAATGCGGGAAGAATGCCTTCCATCTTCTCGCCGTGGCAGATCGCGCAATCGTTCTGGTAAAGCTGAGCACCCGAAGGTTCTGCAGAGTGCGCGCCTGCAGGTTTGTCGGATGTCGAAGGCGCGGCCGCCTGATTTGCCGCCGCAGCACCGGAGGACGCTGCGTAGATAGGCGCCTGATGATTTAAAGAAAGGAAAAATCCTGTCACCACTACCAGAAATGTAATCGTTACTGATCTTTTCATTGGCCTGATGATTACCCTCAACTCAAGGCGTTCGTCTGTAAAATCAATATTTCAAAATCAATCCATTATGCATACTTGATCAACTGCATAAATCCGAAATCCATGTGAAGCTGCTGATGGCAATGGAAGAGCGTGTTGCCGGGATTGTCGGCGATGAAGTCCACTTCGACAGTTTCTAGCGGCATGATGTTGATCACGTCCTTCATCAGCCCCCGCATCTGTTTTCCGTCTTTGCCGATCCGCGTTACTTCAAAGCTGTGGCGATGAAGATGGACCGGATGCTGGTCGCCGCTACCATTGCGGAAGACCAGACGATAGCGTTTGCTCTGCTGTACGACAAGCGGATCGATCTTGGGCCAGGACTTATTGTTGATGGTCCATGTATCGAATTTCGACCCGCGCACGGGCCCATTGTCGCGAAAGGTCATGACGAAGGTATCGTCGGGCTGCGGAGCCTCCGCAATCGTGGCAAATTGCGTGTAGTCCCACTCCGCTGGCGCGGGATCTTTCCAGACCGGCGTGCCTGTCTTCCCGGCATATTCCACTACGACGCCAAGCCCCATCTGACGCGCCTTCTCCAGCGTCGAGCCCAGCACCCAGACGCCGGGCGCATTCATTTCCACAATCGCGTCCACGCGTTCGGCGACTGCAAGGGAAAGAACTTCAACAGACTTGGGATTTGGAACCGGATTCCCATCCATGGCGATGATCTTGAAGGTGTGACCGGGCAGCGCGAGAACCACATTTTCCGTAGCGCTGGCATTCAGAAGCCGCATCAGTACGCGCTGCCCCTGTTTGACGCGGATCGGCTCACCTGCGCCTAGCATGTGGGCATTGACTGTCGCATACTTGTAGCCCACATCGGAGCCTGTCGTGAGCGGCATGTTCGCCGACTGCTCCCGCATCGTTTCCACCATGGGAACGAATGATGGCCCCCAATGATGGATGGCGAGATTGATTTCCTGGTCATAGTTTCCCGGCTCGCGCTTTCCGTCTATCAGCAAGAATCCGAACTGACCGGTGTAGGTTCCAATCGCAAGATTTTCGTAAGCAGTGGTGTGCGTGTGATACCAGCGAGTGCCGGAAGGTTTCGGTGTGAAGGCGTAACGGTGCGTCTCACCCGGAGCGATCATCGGCGAACCCTCTTCCATCGCGCCATCGTTGAGAGAGTCAATCGCCAGGCCGTGCCAATGGACGATATCGTCCTCGGTTCCAGCATTGGTCACATCGATGGTGGCGGGTACGCCCTCTCGCAGCCGCAGCAGTGGCCCCGGGACCTGTCCGTTGTAGGCGAGTGTTTTGATCTCGACGCCGGGGCCGATCACAATCGTGGTGGGTGCGATCCGTAGGCTGTAGTCGGGTTTCTCCTTTGAAACCTGCCCCAGTGCCTTTGCCTGTCCGGGGAGAACAGAGTGCAGCGATCCCCCCGCCAATAAAGCGCCTGCCGATGTAAGAAAGCTTCTGCGATTCATTCCTTCACTGCTCTCATTGTTGCTGTTTCCCACCTCACACTGCTGAAAAATCAGGTTGAAATCTGGATCTGTCTCCCATTTGTCCACACCACAGCGCATTTCTGTAGCAAAGATTAGAGGGAAATCCCATCATATTGCCTGCAAAGCCATTGTGGCTATCCGAGGACACGCGATTCCAAATATCGTCCAATCGCCCGCTGTTTTTCTATGAGATGTCGAAGGGAATTTATTTCGTGGCTTTGACCGGCGTACCTGCGCCCTCGACAAGGGTGATAACGCGGTCTACCTCGTGGATGGAAAAATCTTCTTCAAGACCGCTCGGCCAGAAAACATGGAGATGGTCGACGGCAGCGGTCTGGCCCAGCCCAAAGTGCAGGCGAAGGTCGTTACTGGAGATATAGCTCGATCCGCTGCGCACCTCCTGCGTCCATTTTCTATCGTTTGCGAATAAGGTAATGCGGGCGCCGATGCCGTCGCGGTTGGAGCGGGTTCCCTGTACGGCCACGCCAAGCCAGTGATTCTGGTTCGGAGCGAGATTCACAAGCAGCATCGGCTTCGCGTCCATATTGTTGATGACGGCTGACGTGCGGCCATCGTTCCAGAGATCGGCGGTAGCCATGCCGCGGCTTGAAGCGGGTGTGGTGCAACCGGGACCAGCATCTTTGCTGATGTCCTTGAATTTTCCGTTGCCTAAGTTCTGGTAGAGCAGCCGAGGCTCTTTGTAGTTCGAGCCTAGATGCGCCGAGTCAACCTCCGGGTAGACATGGCCGTTAACGCTCAAGAGGCTGAGCCAGCCGCTGTTGTCCAGGTCGAGAAACATCGTGCCCCAGCCCAGATATTGGGTGTTCAGGCGAAGTCCCGCGTCCTGGATCGATGGAGCGAAGGTTCCATCGTGCTCGTTGTGATAGAGAGAGGCCGTGTCGTCTGAAAAATTGGTCTTGAAGATGTCCGGCATGCCGTCGTTATAGTAGTCGCCGACAGTGGAGCCCATTCCTGCCTGCTCACGTCCGTCCTCATCGTAGGCTGCATTGACATCAGGGGCGACATCGATAAAACTTCCCTTTTTATTGTTGCGATAGAGAATACTTGGCGTGCTGTCGCAGGCGACGTACATAACGGGCCAGCTGGACTGGTTG
>JAATFH010000401.1 GCA_015655315.1 Terriglobales bacterium | reverse complement strand
CCGTTGCGGGTCGATGGCCTGCAACCGCCACGCGTCATCATCCCCATGGACAAGTTGAATCGCATCAGCGAAAAGGGCCTGCGTTTTGCGCTGGCCATGTCTTCGGAGGTCGAGGCGGTTCATGTTGAATTTGACGATGAGAAAGGCAGCGTCTGCCTGAATTGGGAGGATCTTGTTATTGCACCGATTCGCGCGGCTGGCCTGCCCGAGCCGCGGCTGACCACGATCAAGTCGCCCTACCGTCTCTTCATCACGCCCATCGTCGAGCATGTGCTGGCTGAACAGAAAAAATCAGGCGACCGGCAAATCGCCGTTCTCGTGCCCGAGCTCGTCGTAAAGCACTGGTATGAAAATCTCCTGCATAACCAGCGAGCGAATTTGCTGAAACTGATTCTGCTGGTGAAGGGAAATGAGAACGTGGTCGTTATCAATATCCCATGGTATCTGCACAAGTAGAAGTCGAGCGGCATTTCAAGGTTGCGGCTTTTCACTGCTATGACGCAACCGCCGCTCCGAGGCAAAGTACACCGCAATACCCGCGCCCACAAGAAAAAGCGTTGAGCCAATCACCTTGGCAATAGCCAGCGGCTTGTTCGGCTCTTCGTCGGGTGGGATGACCGAGAGCACGATCGTAAGCAATGTCGTCGCCAGCCCCAGGCAAGCCAGCCCAATCGCAACCGGTCTGCCGCCGGGGACCCGGATCGTACCCGGCACAGCAGGCTCGCGCTGCAGCCGGATCATCGAAGCAAAAAGAAAGGCAAAGGGAATGAAGTAAGTGATGATCGACATGCTGACCAGCACGCTGTATGCACTGCGAACAGTCGTGCCAGCCTGGCTGAGCAGGGCGCAGAGCATCCCGGCAAGACCATACGCACCGATGGCAACCCATGGCGTACGCCAGCGCGGATGCACATGTCCAAATACCCGTGGCAGATAACGATCAATCCCAGCTACAAATGGCAGCCGCGATGTCGAGGAAAGAAACGTAGCCGCGCCGCCTACGCTGTTCAAGACGACAAACAGGGCAATGGGAGCCACCAGCCAGCCCAGGTTCAATTTTGTGCACATGAGTTGAATGGCGCTGACGAAACCATTCAAACCGCTGATCGTGAAGCTGGGCAGCACAATCAACATCGCAATCGTTCCGGCGATATAGAACGTCGCCAGCAAGGTTCCGGCCAGGATCAACGCGCGCGGAATCGTCCTCCGGGCGTCCTTGATCTCCTCCCCCATGAAGGAACCGGTTTCAGCGCCGCCGAAAGCGAAGAAGATCGTTGACCAGAAGATGGCATTCTTCAAACCGGCATGCGGAATCAGTTGAGCCGCCGTAAAGCTCGTCGCCGACCCATAACGCATGGCGACAACCGCCGCCATTCCCAGCAGGAAAGCCACCGGAATCCATACACCCAGCGAGCACAGATTGTTCAGCCACTTGCCTTGCTTCAATCCGAGAATATTTAATACCGTGATGAGCGCAAGCCATCCCAGCGCAAAGAGCATGTAATACGTGGCGTTATTCGTCAGGTGCTCTCCACGCTTCCCCAGCGCAAACAAGGCACTCCCCGCGCCGAAGTAAAGCACTGCCGGAAAGTACGGCAGATTGCTCATCCAATACGTCCACGCCGCAATGAAGCCGGAAAAATCTCCGAAGGCGCGCTGCGTCCACACATACAAGCCGCCCTCTTGCGGATAGCGCGACGACAGTTCAAGCACGCATGCGGCAAGCGGCACGAAGAAACACAGGCAGGCAAATATCCAGATCGTGATCGTGCTCGGACCCGCCGCAGCGGCGGTCGCAATCCAGCGAAGGCTCAGCCCTCCGGCAAGATAAAAGAGGACGAGATCGAAGATTCCAAGTTCACGAGTGAGCGCAGGTGTGGGCGGCTTCTCCGGCATGCTTGCGCGCAGCATACCTGCATGCGGCCGCGAAGACCAGAACTATTTCCCGGCCATGTCCTTCAACACCGCCATCGCCGCGTTGCGTCCGTTGATGCCGATCACGCTGCCGCCTGGATGCGTGCACGCGCCGCAGAGATAAACACCCGGCATCGGCGTACGTGCGCTGAGACGATTCGACCACATGTACGGCGGCAGACACTCGCCTTGGAATATGTGCCCGCCAGTCAGCCCGACCTTCTCTTCAATATCGGGAGGCCCCAGCACCTGCGCGTCGATCACAGCCGTTTCCATGTTGCTGCAGAAGCGGCCAACCGACTTGAGCGCCAGCGTTCGCACTTCGTCGCGACGATCATCCCACGTGCCTTCCTGAAAACGGTACGGCACATACTGCGCAAAGACGCTCATCGTATGCTGCCCCTCCGGGACAACGCTCGCATCATGGGCGCTCTGGAAATAAAGCTCGCACCAGAGATGCTGCGGCAGGTGTCCGGCACGCGCCGCTGCGTAGCCATCCTTCCACTCAGCCTTGGTAAGCGGCGCATTGATCTGGCCTAGATGATGCGCTTCCAGCGTTCCCGGACGCGAGGTAAAGTTCGGCAATTCGCCCAGCAGGACGTTCAGCTTCACCGTGCAGCCCTCGATCGGCACCGATTCGATCTTTGCCTTCCACGCATGATCGGCGGCACCGCCGAGCATGCGCAGCGTCCGGCGCGGGTCGGCATTCGAAATCACGGCTGGAGCAGATATCCGTTCCCCGCCTTCAAGCACGACACCTTCGCCGGGAAGGACGCTGGCCACCGGAACACCCGCTGCCACCACAGCCCCGGCTTCGCGTGCGGCATCGCAGAAGTAGAACGAGACCATGCCCATCCCACCCTTCACGTAGCCCCACATGCCGGGCATGCCGCCAAGTCTCCCCGATGCATGATGAAAGCGAATCGAAGCCGTGCCCGCGTCGAAGGGGCTGGCATTCGTACCAATCACGCCTTGTCCCAGGTAAGCAACCTGCAGCCGCTCGTCCTGTAAATACCGTTCGACGAATTCCGCCATCGACCACTCGAAGAGTAGCTTTCGGGCTTCTTCATCGTTGCCAAGCCGGTCTTCAATCTGCTCCCGTGCCGGCGCGTCTCCAATCCATGCATCGCCTTCACCGGCCGGACGAAGCGCGTCGCGCAGACGCCGGATGACATCGCTCATCGCGCGCCAGCCTTCGACATCACCACGGCTGAAGCGGCGAATTTCCTCTTCGCACTGCGCATCGTCATCCCAGAGCTGAATACTGCTGCCATCGAGAAAAGGCACGAAAAGCCCATTCACGGCAGGCGTCCAGTCAAAACCGCGCTGGGGTAATTGCAGCTCTTCGACAACCAGCGGGTGCAGCAGACCCGCCAGGTATGCGCAGGGGGACATGCGTACACCGGGAAAGGGCTCTTCAATGGTGCACGCCCCGCCGATGCGCTCACGGCTTTCGAGTACCAGCACGCGCTTGCCCGCGCGCGCCAGATAGGCCGCGCAGGCCAGCCCGTTGTGGCCTGCGCCGACGACGATGGCATCCCACGGGCGCTGGGCCAGTTCCTTGACCGGCGCAGGCAGGCCAATCTTTCCAAGAGAATCTACTGCAGGTGAGAAATGATGGGTCATCGGAATCAGTCTGGGGGTATGAGATGCAGCTTACATCAGCGGAAAGCGTTCGCGCACCTCGTATCGCGAACCCGCGGGACCAGTGAAGCTCTCATAGAGAAGAAATTCTTTCGCTCTCCATGCGGGCAGCCTTAGCGCTGGGTGACCTCGAACACTTTTTTGCAACCGCTCAAAATCGGGAGACGGCCCACGTCCTTTCCTCCGGGCCAGCGTAATGTGCGGCGCGTACACGCGAGCCTCCGGCACAAATTCGCAACGCGTCAACGCGGCTTCCGTTTGGCTGTGCAGCGCAAGCAGCGAAGCCGTGGCCTGCACGGCGATATGGAAGATCCCGGCCCGCTCGAAAAATCCCGGTTCTCCAAGCTGAACGTCGACCGCCTGCGCGCGAACGCTTCGAAGTTCATCGACAATGCAGCCATAGCGGATTTCCTGCGTTTCGCCCAGGAACTGCAGCGTTACATGCCACTGCTCAGGAGGCGACCATCGCAGACCGGAAAATGCCGTGCGAAGATCGCTCGTCCATCTTTCGAGCGCTTCCCGTACTTCGCTCGTCAGCGCAATGCCTGTAAAGAGCCGCACGCAAACAGTCTAATGACAGGAAGCAATCGTCACACAGCAGCATCCGGCAAATGAATCTGCCTGCGGCGTATGATCCAGAGCACGATACCCACAAACGCCCAAGACGTGCCCGCAATGCGGGCCACCGACCCGAGGTTCGTCCAGATGAACAGGCAGGTCAGGAAGCCGCCCGTTGAGATCAACATGGGCGCCCAGTTCGCCATCTTGCCGGTTCGCCAGCCCAGTACAACAGACGAAACATTGACGCCCATAAAAGCAAGCAGCGCGCCATAATTCAGCAGCTCTGTTCCCAGCTGATAGCTGAAGAACAATCCGCCCGCAACGCAAATGGCTCCGATCAGCAGAACGTTATTGCGGGGAATGCGGTTCTTCGGATGAATCGCGCCGAAAAAGCGCTTCGGCAATGCCCCGTCCTGTCCCATGGCCAGCAACAGACGCGCCGCCCCGAGCTGTGAGGCCATTCCCGAACCCATATTCGCAAGCAGGAGCGCCGCGTTCACGATCATGAATAGAATCGGACCGCCCGCGCGGCCCGAAATGTGCACATAGGCGGTATCGATGTCGGGAAAGGCCTGCCCATGCGGCCAGACCAGTTGCCCGAGGTAGACCTCGATCGCGGCAAGCACGCCGGTAGCAAAGCACGTCAGCACAATGGCGCGAGGAATATTCCGTGCCGGGTCCTTCGCCTCATCGGTAAGCGTGGAAATACCATCGAAGCCGATGTAAGACAGCACGGCAATCGAGGTGCCCCGTAAAAGACCACTGCGCGTAAATGTGCTCGGGTCATAAAACGGCTGCGTGTAAAACGATGCTGACTGCGGGGGAAGATGCGACAAGTAGCGTAGAACCGCAATGACAACCAGAACGATGACGATGCCAAGAATGGCTGCCATTCCAGCATTGATACGCGCCGATGTCTCGACACCGTTCAGGTTGAGGAGCGTGAAAACTGCAGCGAAGAAGAGAACAAACACAAAATAGGGAACGCCGGGAAGGATATTTTCGGCGGCCTTACTACACCAGATGACGCAGATCAGCGGATTCAGGATGTAATCCATCGCCATGCACCAGCCGGTGAGGTAACCGAGGCTGGGATGCAGTTCCTTGCCTACATACATGAAGGCAGAGCCGCCGTGGGGATAGACGCGGGCCATGCGCCCGTAGCTGACCGAGGTCAGGAGCATGGCGACCATCGCGCACAGAATAGCGGTAACCACATGTCCGCGCGCGACCTGATAGATGACGCCGAAACTGGGCATCGGCGCCGTTGGTTGAATGAGAACGATGCCATAGAGCAGCAAATCCCAGAAGCGAAGGCTCCGTCTGAGCGTTACCTGCCCATCATTTCCGGTTGCTGACTGGCTGGCCATGGACTGTTCTTTCATCTTGCCAGAGATTCAGCAGCAGCGACCGCTTTTCCACCTGACAGATGCAATGTTTGTTCGGGAATATTCCATCCGGACAGCACCACAACCGAACCCTCGGGCGCGTGCGCGGGCAGAGTAGCGTGCAGTACCCGCGTCTCTCCCGGCATGATCGCGACGTAATTATCGGACCAGAGTGTGGGCACGATATCCTCGCCATGGCCATTGCGCACAGCCGCGGCTACCTGAAATGCCAGCGCCTTCGAGCCATTCTGTAGCCGTACGTCTATCGTCTTCCCATCTCCGGCGGCGGTTACGCGAGCTTCGACTTTTGCCTTCGGCAACGACATCAGCTCTGTCATATCTTCATGCTGAATCGCAGGCGTGTGCGTGTAATTCGTCTTGGCCCAATCGAAGGTCGTCAGCGTCGACGGCACCCAGTAAAAGTTGCGGCTCACAACTTCTCCGGATTCTTTCATCAGTGTCAAATCGACAAAGTAAACCTTGGAAGATGGGTCGAAGACAGTACCGGGAATCGGAATGACGCGCTGCGCAGTATCCGCGTCAACAGCCAGCTTTTCATCTTTACTGAAGAGTTCCTTCAGGTTGAAGTCGTAGACCCTGGCCGTCACCTCAAGCTTCGGCGATGGCTCGTACGTGCTGTTCACCACAACAACGCTGTGATCGTCGTAAGAGTACTGCACATGCAATGGCTCGCATGCTTTCTTCGTACCGTAGTACCCGCCGCCGGCATCGAGATAATAGTCATACAGGTGCCAGATGTTCGAAGGCCACGCATTGTTCAGCATCCACTGAATCACGCCCGTCGATGTGTACTTGTTCCGCGAGTAGGCCTCGAACATGGCGCGCTCGCCGTTGTAGGTCATCGCCTGCGCAATGCGAACATAGGCATCCAGACTATCCGGCGCACTATAAGTCGCCTTCATCGCATCGTCGAATACGGTAAGCGTCCTGAAACCACCACCGCCGTTGTGCAGCGACCAACTGGCGCTGCTATTTGGCCACATCTGGTCTTCCGGTATGAATTTCCGCAAGCTGCTGATGGCTGGAATCGCCGGTCCCGGTCCTGTCTCCGTGTTGAAGCCGTAACCGCCGCCATGCTTGTCCTTGTCCACGTACCAATACGACGGGGCAACATAATCGTACGGGCCGCTCATCTTCACGCCGCTATTTCCGCTCACGGTGGTCGGCGTCGCCGATGCGGAAGACAGTGTCGGGTTCGGCCAGTGCGTCTGTGCCTCAACATCCAGATACATCTGTTCGACATCGGCCGGTGGAGGATTGTCGCTTCCGTTCAGCCATACCAGTAGTGCCGCATGGTGGCGAATGCGCAACATCTGCGCGCGTATGGATGCCTTCGCTACCTGATAATTTTCCGGCGTCCAGTCCTTCCAATGCTCCCACTGGTCGCAGCAGCACCAGCCCAGCATCACCAGAACTCCCT
>JAATFH010000432.1 GCA_015655315.1 Terriglobales bacterium | reverse complement strand
TGCCGTGGTAGTCGAGATGGTCACGCGTGAGGTTCGTGAAAATCGCAACGTCGAAAGGAAGCGACCACACCCGTCCCTGTTCCAGCGCGTGCGACGAGACTTCCATCACCGCCTCCGTCGCGCCTGCTCTGACACCCTTCGCGAATAGCTCCAGCAGATCGCGAGATTCCGGCGTCGTATGCGGCGATTCCACAACCTCACCAGCGACGTGGTATTCGATGGTTCCGACGAGAACCGTTTTACGGGCCACGCTGTTCAGCATCGCGTCCAGCAGAAACGCCGTCGTCGTCTTGCCGTTGGTCCCGGTAACGCCGCTCAGAGCCAGCTTCTTTTCCGGATGTCCGAAGTAGTTGGCTGCAATCGTCGCAAGTGCGCGTCTGCCATGCGCGACTTCAGCCACTGCGATATGCGGATATTGAACGGCGGCATCCTGGAATGTCTTCGCCGAATCGGTCACGACAGCCGTAGCGCCACGTTCCACCGCAGCAGCAATATAGCGGTTTCCGTCAGTGGTGCCGCCCTGCATGGCGACAAAGAGCGAGCCCGAAACTACTCTGCGCGAATCGTATTCGATGCCGGTGACGTCCACTGGTGAGCCGATACGCCCCACCAGTCCGACTCCCCGCAAAACTTCTTCAATGTGCATAGGAACAAGTCGATTGTAAGGCTCAGCGGCTGAAGCGCACCACAATCTCTGTGCCCGTTGGGACCATCGTTCCCGCAGCGGGAGCCTGTTCGCGCGCGATGCCTGTGCCCAGCACCTGAACGCCGAGCCCCACAGAGCCCGCCTGCTCGATCACATTCCTCACGGACTGACCAACCAGGGACGGCACGGCAACTTTCTTGCCCGCATTCACAATCACCGACCCATTCACAATCGGCTTCGGCGGCGCAATCGAGATCGCAGGTGTCGGCTGCGCTGGCGTCTCCGTATGTTTCAGAGGCAGTGTATCGGCGAATGCAGTCGTCGGGGATGCCGCATGCGCGAGAGGTGCAGCCGTGTTCGTGGCCACCTGCATTGCCACAGCATCTTTCGCTACCGGAGCGGCCTGCCCCGGATTCTGCTGCGGCGCGCGCAGCGGGTCGTCGGCCGGAAGATCATTCACCGCCGCAAAGAGCGAATTCAAATCCGCGTCGTTCTGCTCGGGCTGGTCATCCTCCACAGCCGGAATCTGGTTCTTTGCAAGCTCTGCTTGCGGCTGCATATCCTGATCGTGCGGCACACCCAGATATTCGAGAATCTGCTGCGCCAGTTCCTGAAAGACCGGGGCGCTTGCCTGCGCTCCCATATGCATGCTGTGATCCGGCGAATCCATAATCACAGCCATGGTGATAGCCGGATTGTTGACGGGCGCAAACCCCACAAACGATGCGACGAATTTCGTCTTCGAATAAGTATGTGTCGCTGGGTCGATCTTCTGCGCCGTCCCCGTTTTGCCCCCCGCGCTGTATCCATTCAAATGGACAGCATGGTGCGCCGTGCCAATCAGCACAACGTCCTGCATCATTTTCCGCATCTGCGCCGCGGTCAACTCTGAAATCACGCGATGCCCGCCTTCCGGCAACGGATCGGGCAGACTGCTCTCAGGGTGAAATGCCGCGGGCAGCAGCTTAGGGTTTCCCTTCATCAGTTCTGTGCTCTTCAGCAGGATGTGAGGAGGAACATAGACACCGCCATTCGCAATGGCAGAAACCATTGTGACGATCTGAACCGGCGTGACGGCAATTTCCTGTCCCATGGGAATCGCGCCCATCGACGCCGGTCCCCAGCGCTTCAATGGCTCCAGCAATCCCCGCGTCTCAGCGGGAAGCTCTATGCCCGTCCGCTGACCGAATCCAAACGCGCGAATATAGCTGTAGAGGCGGTCCTGTCCAATGCGCTGTCCAACTCTGATCGCGCATACGTTGCTTGAAACCGCCAGAGCCTTCCACGCCGGAGTCATTCCAAAATGCTCACCGGGAGCATCGTGTACCGTATGTCCGGCGATGCTTAACTGCCCTCCGCCGCAATCGATCACGGTATCAGGCGTGATCGCCTTTTCTTCCAGCGCCGCAGCATAGGTCACCGGCTTGAACGTCGATCCCGGCTCATACACATCGCTCACAGCATGGTCACGCAACAGATTCGTTGTCGCATGACGAAAATCATTGGGATTGAACGTAGGACGAATTGCCAGCGCGAGAATCTGCCCTGTGTGCGGATCCTGCACCACAACGGTTCCGTTGAGTGCATGCGTGCGCTCCATGTTGCGGTCCAGCGCCTGCTCGGCCATAAACTGGATATTCGCGTCCAGCGTCAGGACGAGATTGTCTCCGGGAAGCGGTTCGTGCTCTTCGCTCCCGAGCACATGCCTGCGCGCGTCCAGGGCGGTCAGCATGTGTCCTGGCGTGCCATGCAGTTCATCGTCGAAATTCTGTTCGAGGCCGCCCAGCCCGTTGTCGTCGAGGCCGACGTAACCCAGAACCTCCGAAGCCATCTGGTTATCCGGATAGAAGCGCTTGAACTCTTTCTGAACGTAGACGCCCTTCAGGTTGAGCGCTTTGATTTTATCGATGATCTTCGCGTCCTGCTTGCGCGCCACCCAGGCGAAGTTCCGCGAAGCATTGAAGCGCGCCAGAATCTGCTGCGCCCCGGTAAAGGAATCGGTTGGGTCAATGTGAACGACCTTCGCCAGCGCTGCCGCAGTCGTCGCACGCGCATCGCCTATTTCCGACGGCACCGCATAGACAGAATCGGCGAGCACCGTCATCGCCAACTCGTGCAGGTTCCGGTCGTAGAGCACGCCGCGCCGCGGAGCCACTTCAAACGTGCGCTGCTGCTGCCTTGCGGCCCGCTCAACCCATTCGCCGTGACACACTACCTGCAGCCAGAAGAGCCGTCCACAAATGAGGATGCACCAGAAGCTGAAGAAGACGAGCACATTGAGCACGCGAAAGCGGCGCATCGGCGTAACCACGCCGGTCTTCGAAACAGCTTGTGGGATGGGCGGATTCGATGAGGGATGTTTCATACGACAAGGTTTGAAGAG